>JAEEQU010000056.1 GCA_016285415.1 Alphaproteobacteria bacterium
GTCGGCATTTTTTGTCGCAATAATTTCAAAACCGTTTGCGTTATCGTGTGTTAACCACACCCATCCAGAACTGAAAACGCTATTTGCAATGGCTTTAAATTTTTCTTTGAATTCGGCAACACCACCAAATGCATCAGAAATTATATCTGGGACCGCGTTATTCCCGCGCCCAAGGCAATTGAAAAAGAATTCATGATTGAAAATCTGGGCGGCATTATTAAATATTTTTTCGTCTGTGGCGGCCCCCGCCGAATTTACAATTATTTCGCGCAAATCCATATCTGCATATTTTGTATCAGCAATCAATTTATTAAGATTTGCGATGTAGGCAGCCAAATGTTTACCATAATGAAATTTAATTGTTTCTGCGGACATATATGGTTCAAGTTCTGTTTCGCGAAAAGGTAATGGATAATCGTTAAGGTTGAACATAGGTTTCTCCTTTCTTTTACAGATTTTACAAAAATGTTTTTATGTTGCCACAGGAAAAATAGTTTATTTTTTAATAAAAATTACTTGCACATTATGCGTTCTTGTTTCTATAATCAAAACGCAAACAAAAAAGGAGAAAAAATGAAAAAAATCTTTGGCGCACTTGTTGGCGCAATGTTCGTTGGAAATGCGTTTGCCGCAGATATTACAATCTATCACATGCCGACATGTCCGCATTGCCATCATGCACGTGATTTTGTTTCACAAAACTTGGTTTATGAATACCCAACATTAAAAGTTGAAACGGTTGACGTAACCCAAGATGTTAACCGTGACGCATTTATAAACGCGTTGAAAAAATGCAAATACGAATCGGGCGGTGTGCCAGTTATGGTTATCGGTGAAAAATGTTTCCAAGGTTTTTCTGATGCAATGGGTGATGAGGTTCGTAGTGCTATTGAAGCAGATATGGATGATGCCGCGAAAAAGGTTGCCGCAGATAATAAAAAGGCAATGGAAGCTGATGCCGAAGGTTTCCGTAAAGCACACGCAGATCGTGCAAATGTTTCCGTTGAACGTGAAATAAAAAATGATGATCAGGCTGCACAGCAGTCTGATCAAACTGCAGAAAATGCCACGGTTACAAAGAAAAATGATAGTTGGGTATTCTATGTAATACTTGGCATATTAGTTGTTGGTTTGGGATTTGTTTTAACACGCAAAGGCAAAAAATAATAGGTAACAGTAATGTTTAATTTAACTTGGCTTGATTACGCGTATTTCTTCGTATTGTTGGCGTCTACGGTATGGGCCACGATACGTGGTGGAATTTATGAAACCGTTGCAACACTGTCATGGGTTGTGGCGGCCATAACCGCGCGTTTTGTGTCACCAATGTTGGACAAAATTTTCCAAGGTTGGTTTGGGGTCAATGAATCTACGGTTGGGACGTTGGTCGCATCGTATTTCGTTGTATTCTTTGTAATATTGTTGATTGTTGGGTTTTTTAATCAAAAATTACGGGACAGAATTCAGGCCAGTATGATGAGCGTTACTGATCATACCCTTGGGGTAATATTCGGTATCGTGCGCAGTGTCGTTATTATGGGTGGTGTATATTGGGGTGCATTATGGTATTTTTCCGATGCACCGCGTATGCCACATTGGATAGAAGATGCACGTTCGCGTCCGATTATGCAAATGACGGCCATTAAACTAGATGAATGGTTTATCCCTGGGCCGACCAGTAAATTATTGCTACGCGATATTGACGGTACGCGTGAATCAAAAAAAATATTTGATAATCTGATAAATCCGCGGGTTGTGGATAAAGAAGCAGGGGATAAAAAACCAGTAGCAAATGCAAACGAAGAAACCGGATATAAAAATTCAGAACGCAATGCATTGGAAAATCAATTGTTGCAAATAGAAAGTGTTGCAAACGCGATTGAAAAGCGAGAGCAAGAGCGTGCAAAACAAGAAAAGAAATAATAAAACGGAACCAAATGGTTCCGTTTTTAAATTCTGGTGCCAGTTGTCGGACTTGAACCAACGACCCTCTGATTACAAATCAGATGCTCTACCAGCTGAGCTAAACTGGCGACACCACACAATTATACATATTGAAACAGGTAAAGCAAGCAAAATTTTGAAAATAAATCTTGAAAATGCGGTTTGGTGGTTTAGTATATAAACCATGATTAAAAAACCTGAACTTTTGGCCCCTGGGGGAACGTTAGATGCGTTTAAGACCGCCATACTTTATGGTGCGGATGCTATTTACGCTGGGTTGCCGGGGTTTTCTATGCGGGCACGTGCAAAAATTACAACCGAAGAGGTTAAAACGGGTATAGAATTGGCGCATGCTGCCGGCAAAAAGGTTTATTTGGCGTTCAATTTGTTCGCACATGATCACGAATTTGCAAATATGCCGCGTGTTTCGGAAATAATAAATTACCTTAAACCTGATGCGTTGATTGTGGCCGACCCTGGCGTTTTGATGTGGGTGCGTGAACATCACCCCGACATGCCAATTCATATTTCAACCCAAGCAAACATTTGTTCCGCCCAATCGGTTAAGTTCTGGCAAAATGCTGGGGCATCATTGTGCGTATTGGCACGCGAAGTTTCACATAATGAATTTGTTTCTATTCGTCGTGAATGCCCCGATATAAAACTTGAAATCTTTGTGCATGGTGCAATGTGCATGTCATATTCAGGTCGTTGTTTGTTATCAAACTTTATTACCGGACGGCCATCAAATCGTGGTGCGTGCGCGCAACTGTGTCGTTGGAAATATGATGTGATTTTGCGCGAATGTGAAACAGGTATAGAAATGCCAATTCAAGAAGATGACCGTGGCGCATACATTATGAATTCCAAAGATTTGTGTTTGATGCCACGTCTGGCCGAGGTTTTAGAATCTGGACCTGATTCATTGAAAATAGAAGGCCGCAATCGCAGCGAATACTATGTTGGTTCGGTTGTTCACGCATATCGTTGCGCAATTGATGATTATGCACGCGACCCCGAACATTTTAACCCAGAAAAATATATGAATATGTTAAATGTTTTGGAATCACGTGGATATACGACGGCGTTCTTTGATGGGCCGGTACCACCCGATGCACATAATTATGAAACCGCGCGTTCATCATCGGAATATCACGCCGCGGGCGTGGTTGTGAATAAAACAGATTCCGAAATCACATTGGAATTGCGTAATGAAATTAAGGTTGGCGATGAAGTATCTTTTGTGTTGCCATATTTAACAGACATTGCAAATGTAAAATTATCGCAAATCATAGATGCCAAAACACATCAAAATTTACCAAAACAATCCGCGGGCCAGCATAATGCAATAGTTATTCCGCGTGCGTGGGTTTCGGATAGTGATTGGAATAAAATTGTGCCATTAGTTTTGGCATATAAACATAAATAGTTCTATTTTTCGTATATGTGTTTCATTTTATTTATGTTGCCGTGCCGCAAATTTGTTATACAGGCGTTGAAACGAACGTGGGTTGTCCAAATTACCATATGCGCTTTTTGGTAAAGTTTGCAACCAAGCAAAGAAATTTTTTGATGCGCCACCTGGCAATGCCCCAGGTTTAATATCGGTTAATATCGTTAATGTATCAAATGATGTTACGGCCTTTTCAAATTCTTGGACAGCGACTTCTGCAGCGATATCCGTTTCTGTTGCAGATTTGGTTGAAGGTACAATCTTATCTTTATCCTTGTCGGTCATCATTTTTTTAGATTCTGTACTTTTATGTGATTTACAGAAATCGGTTAAATATTCGGTGGCGATGGTTGGTTTTTGCGTGTTCAACCTTTCAATTAATTTTTCAGTTTCATGCAATGCGTTGAACCATGATTCACCAACTGACATATTTTTGCTGCGGAATTTCTGTACCAATGCGTTATAAAGTTTGAAATATGCATCGGCCAGTACCTTCTTTTCATAGGTGCTTAATTTCACGCCTGGACGATAGATTTTTATATCCATTGTGTCACCTTTTGACTGAATATATTTATTTTACTCTTTTTCATATATAATTACAATGTTTTTTATTGTCAAGTATACGAAATGATAAAACATTTTGACATACGGTAAATATTGCGCCATTATGTTAAGGTCATATTCCTAAAAAACACTATTTTCAAAAATGGGTGGTATGGGGATATGGCACCAATCTTGCCAATAATGGGGGTTGGTGATTAACAAACAACAAAGGATTGTTAAATGAAAAAAATATTAGGTATGGCGGTCGCGGCGGCAGCAATGGTTTCGGGTGCTGCGTCTGCGGGTGTTACAACAAATATGGAAAACCCGTTGTTTATTCCCAAGGCGGGTCAGTTCGCATCAAAAACGGGTCTGGGGTTGATGTATAAAAAGGCAGACCACTCAGATGCACATAAAATGAAAGATCATGACGGTGTCGTGGAATTCCCAATTTGGCGTTTCACCGAAGATTTTAGTTTTGGTATTACAGATCGGTTGAACACCTATGTATCAGTTGGTTGGACACAAAATGATGATATTGATCGCAAGGGTATGCATCGTGGCCGTTTAGGTTTGGATTACCGTATAATTGAAACATTGGATAACTTGGCATGGGATGTATACGGCGAAGCGTATCTGTCTGGTGTGTCACCAATGAAGGGTTCTTACAATATGACAACAGGTTTCAAATATGATAACTTCTCTAACGGTCGTTGGGGTGCAGTTTTGGGAACTAAGATCGGTAAAAGATGGTCAAGATTTACCGCGTCTTTGTTCGCAGAATATCTGCAGACATTTGGCAACCACAACAATGAAATCGATACAAGCGCGTTATCTGCGCTGGGGTTCCCAGATGAAATTTCTGTTGATTTGAAATCAACCAAAGAAATCACCGTTGGAACAAATGCGTTCTATCAGATAAATGATAAATGGTCATTTGGTGGTGGGTTCAGATTTGTTGAACATACAGATAACGGCGTGAAATCAATCCATACAGATGTTTCTGGCGCCAATGCAATGCTTGTTAACGGATTGTTGAAAGAAACCAAAAATATGCACGACGGTTGGGATGAATATATCTTGTCCGCGGTTGTTGCAGACCAAATCACAGATTATTTCCAACTTGCATTGTTTGGGGAATATACATTTGATAATTCACATCGGAATTCACAAAATGGAACCGATGTTAAATGGGAAGCAGGCGTTCGTGCAAACTTCCGCTTTTAATCTGAAAGGATGATAAAAAAACGGGTCTTTTAAAAGGCCCGTTTTTTATATTTAATTAAACGCTTTTTTTAATACCTTTTTTATGATATAATATTCCAAGAAAGGTAGTAAAGAGAGAATGAGAAAAGTCAGTATTTCTGCCGCTTTGATGGTGTTTTGTGCTTTCGCATCCGGCGTGGCGGGTGCCGCGTATCCAGTATATCAAAACTATCAAGGGGCGCAAAATGTACCAGTATATCAACAACAATATCAGCAGCAAATGAGGGGGCAGTACAATGGCAATTATGTTGCACCGGGTCTTGTGCAGTTGCCTGCGACCAATAGCACGGTTTTAACCGTAAATTCGGCGGTTGCGGCGGCACCGACACGTGTAACAGGTGCATTACCCCAGGTTGGATCTGCGGCCGCGGCGGCGGGTCGTCGGTATTACCAGCCCGCAGATTATGATAGATTGTCGGATAGTGGTTTGTATATTGGTTTGTCTGCGGCATACACCGCAAGTATTACGGGTTCTATGAAGGCGGATTATATTGGTGAAACATCCAATGGAAATGTGATTGACTATACTGTTCC
>JAEEQU010000005.1 GCA_016285415.1 Alphaproteobacteria bacterium
ATGCGCCGCAACCGTTAATGTAGAATTTAATAGTAAAACACCCTGCTCTGCCCAATGGGTTAAATCGCCATGCGTTGTACTTGGTCGCCCAAGGTCTGTTTCAATTTCTTTATAAATATTCACCAATGATGGTGGTGGCGTAATTCCATCAGGAACCGAAAAACACAAACCATGTGCTTGCCCTGGTTCATGATATGGGTCTTGGCCAATAATCACAACGCGCACAGAATCAAACGGGCATAAATTAAACGCATTAAAAATATTCTTTGGGGCCGGATAAATCTTTTTACCCGCCAAATATTCCCCGCGCACGAAATCGGTTAGTTTAATAAAATAATCTTTATCAAATTCATCCGCCAATACGCGTTTCCAAGATTCTTCTATTTTTACATCCATTTTTGCCACCTATAATTTAATCAACCCAATTTGGCAAGATTTCCACAAAACAACATCAATGTATCCACGTGGCAATTTGGTATCACGCACCAAATGCGCAAACATATCATCACACGCGCGTTTTACATTCTGCGTTAATTTGTCTGTGCACGGTATTCCGCCGTATAGCGCACCCAACCGCCGAATCCAAACATCATATTTTACGGTATCCACCCCAAGATTACGTGCCAAATGATTCGCGGTTATTTTTCCTATATGTGGCAGGCGCGCCAAATAATTTAACTTTTCTTCATCAGTACCACATGCATAAAACCCATCGCATAATTGCGCACGATTTTCCCAAATTTTACAAATCGCATTTATTTTATTCTTATTATGAAACATTTGAAACAGCCCATCATAATCTGCGCCATTTTCGTAAATATATTCCATAATATTTTTGTGAATACGTTTTGCGGTCTTTTGCGAAAAACCACCAGCCAAAATTACATACGCGCACATCGCCGCAAATTCATCACATTTAACGCGTCGTGGATGTGCCAAGTTTTCACGAATTTCATCAAAAGATTGATTATCACTATCGGCGCCCAGCGCACGAATTTGTTTTTCCAAATCAAAAAACCACGCGGCATCAAACATTACCAGTATTACTCCGTCCTTGTAAAATTTTGCGTCTGTACGCGGCAAGTGCAATTTCGTTATTCTGCTGTCTTGATGTGGTGTGTTTATTATTATCCATATCAACAACTTTCTGATTGCCCTTATTAAAATTGTCTATCTTATGCTGATTTTCATCTTTCTTTTGTTGATCTTCACGTTTCAGTAAATTATCCGGCTTTTGCGATAAATCTTTATTTTCCTGTTTCTTTTCATTTGTCTTATCTTTTTGGGCTTCTTCGCGTTGCATTTGATCCTCGGACTTGTCTTTGGCCAGATCTTTGTTCTCTGGCCTGCGCGACGCTAAGAACTCGTTTTCCCCCTGTTGAACAGGATCAACCTTGCTGTCATTGGCTTGCTCTTGTTCTGGACGTTGCCCCAGATTGAACATTTTGGAGAAATCTCGTGGTTGCTGCGACTGATCCTGCATAGATTGCTCTTGGGCCTTTTGATTTCCTAAATTAAAATCACCAAACATTTGTTGGAATCTTTCTTGCGGCGTCTGTTCATGACTGCCGTTATCGTTTTCATCCATTTGATCCAATTGTTCAATAACAACTTTCAATAATCTATCGGCACCATACCTAAAACTGTTATCTGTTGCACCTAATTCTTTGACCCTATCAAATACCTCCATATATTCTTTTTTCATATCTTCGGACAACAAGCCTTTTTTAGAAAGATCCTGAATTGCGAACATCATATTTTTAAAAGAATCTGGATCCCGATCATTATGTTTTGCCACAACATCTTGTAACGCATTTACCAACGCTTCGCTCATTTCCGCAGTATTTTGGTTTGTCTGCACCTTATCTTGTCGAAGTTGTAAATCTTCTGGTTTCTGCGATAAATCTTTATTTTCCTGTTTCTTTTCATTTGTCTTATCTTTTTGGGCTTCTTCGCGTTGCATTAAATCTGCGGGCTTTTGTGAAACATCCTTGACTTCTTGTTTTTTTGATAAATCGGCTGTATGCGGTGTTTCTTGGTTTGCGGGTTGATCAACTGGACCCTTTTGTCCCATATTAAAGTTAAATTTATCCTGTTGTTCTTTATCTTTTACTTGTTGCTGAGATTCTTTTGGTTCAACAGTTTTCCCTTTACCATTCTGTCTTTGTTTTTCATTTTCAGATTCTAACTTATCCAATTGACCAAGAATAGCATTTTCTAGATGCATTACCTGTGCTCCAGTAAGATGAGGGCGTCCTTCGGCATCAAAAATTGCTTGGTAATCACGCATTATTTCTGGTGAAATAACTTTATCATCTGCCAACTTTTGCAATGCAGATTTCATTCTATCATACGCTTTACTGTCTGCCACTTTATCTATCTGTAAAGAATCTGACATATACAAAACATCCAACAATGCACTTATTTTTTTATCTTCTGGTTGAATCTCTTGTCCTAATTCTTTTGCCAATTCATTATTTATCATTTCTTTTGCTTTATAGGCAAACCAACCATCTCTACGGACACCACCTGCTTTTGATTGACCATATAAATCAAAGTATTTTTTTGCAACATCTTTCAACATTGGGTTGTTTTCCATTTCGGCAAAAAAATCTATATTCGTATTTGCTTGATTGGCACTAGAATTTAATCGCGCATCATAACGCTTGGCATACAAATCTTTTAATTTTTGTAATGCTTCTGCTTTGGTTTGTGGCCCGTGCTGTTGTTCTTTGGCATCGGCATCGCGTCTCATTTCTGGCGCGATATCTTTTGCCATTGGCTTTTTGGCCAATTTTTCTTCGGATGCCGCACCTTGTAATTGCTGTTTTACTTCTTGTTTTGTATTGGGTCCTAATTCTTTATTTATCATTTCCACCGCTTGCTTATAAAGCGCATCTTCGCCGGCACCAGCCTTTTGAAGTTTTTCACCTTCTGCAAAATACTTCTCTGTAAAATCTTGCAACACAGGTTCATGCAATGCGTCCCAATATTTTCGCCATTTATCTAAATCATTTCTATCTTCGTTATATTTATCCAGGGCCTCTCTTAGATTTTCCAACGCCTTTTCTCTCGTCTGCGGGTCTTGCTGTTGTTCCGTTTTTGCTTGAATATCTTCACGCCTCAGCAAATCTTCAGGCTCTTGCGCAATGTCTTTTGCTTCCTCTTTCTTTGATAAATCAGGTGTATGCGCTGTTTCGCGCACCATTTGTTCTTCTTGAGTTTTTGTTTGTTCAGCGGTGGCCTGTTGCAAAACGTCTTGTTCTGGGGCTTTTGCTTTTGGGTCTTGTTGCCTAACTTGCGATTCTGGTTGTTTTATTTTCTGTTCTTGCGCAACATTCGGATAGTCTTTTTCTTTATCGGATGCCGCTTTTTCAGCCTCTTTTTTTTGCGCTTTTGGTTCTTGGTCCAACCCAATTTCTGAAAAGAATTGGTTCATAGAATTATCCAAACCACTCAAATTTTCAAAAACATCATCAAATGCAAAATTTACAGACTCTAACTTCTTCTGTTGTTCCGGCAAAGCAGCCATTGTTTCTTTGAATTGCTGACTAAACTTTAGCATATTATCTTCATCATAAGATTTGTTTAAATCTATGCCTTCCGCAATCTTCGCCAATGGTTCTAATTCTTGGGCCGTTGCCGCATAGGCAGGGCCACTAACATAATACATCTCGGATTTCGAGAAAATATCTGCATAATGTTTTGCTCTTTTATATCGCCTTAAAATATCATTTTTCATATTTTCAAAGGCTTTTATCTGTTCTGGCGATAATGTTTTCGCCTGTTCTTTATCATATTCGTCTGCGGCACGCTGGGCATCTTCTTCTATTTTGTCATTTATTTTCTTAAAGGCATTTGCAACACCTTCTATTGCCCGACCTATGATAGTCCCCGCAGAAGACAAAACACCTTCTTGTGATTGTTCTTGCCCTGCCATTGATTGTTGCGGACCTTCTTTTTCATTTTCACGATCCATTTTTCTGGCAATCGTATCTTTGAACGTATTATATGCTTCATCCTGTTTGCGCGGATCAAACATATTATTTTTCATAATCTGCAACGGTTCCATCAATTCTTTTGCCGTTTTTTCGGTTATTTTGTTTTCTGGCAATGCACGTTTTATTATTTTTCCAACCCGGCAGAATTCTTCCTGGGCATCCAACATATTGTACCGTTCTGAAAAAGCGCTGTAATATCTATCCATCGCCTCGGCTAGTTCTTGCAAAACATCTTTTGAATCATTGATTTCGTCTTCTTGGGCTTGGTTTGAATCCCAATTCAAAGAATTCGCTATTTTATCATTTGCCTCTTCAACTATTTTATGATTTCTAACTGTAATTTCTTGTAACGCTTCAACATTCAAATAACCTGTGCGCAATTCTGTTTCAAACAATCCGTCATATTCACGATACATATCATCAGAAATAATTCTATCTTCATAGGCATCATTTATTACGCGTTTCAAACGCATTTTGATATCCATAGAACTATCATAATCATATACGTTATCTAACGCCCGGATTAAATGAATTATTTCTTCTAATGTGTCTAGTGTTTGATTTTCATTCATGCCTCAACTCCGCTTCCTTTCAGATTTGCACATGGATTACATCCTTCTGCCATTTAAAATATCCCTGATAGTCAGTGAACCTGGATTAGTCGTTGTTTTTTTCACTGGGTTTTGCGCCCGCAATTTTGGATTAAATATAATCTCGCCATCTTCGTTTATAATAAAAGGCTTTTCTTTTATTTCTTGTTTAACTGCGAACTTTTTGCACCGTTCATATTCACGATTCAGTGTATTCACATAATTTTCTTGACCACTAAACGGTTGATATTCCAGTTCCGTAAATTGTCGCGCCAATTCAGATGGAATTTTTCTTGAATTGTTAAGAACCGAATGAAAGTTTTTTACGGCCTCAATAAACCGATATTCGCTATCTGGATCCGAAGACACCAAAATTTCCAATAAAAATATCGCATCTTTGACGGCGTTTAACGCATCTTCAGAATATTTATTTGTGTGTTCTACCACAGGTTCCGCAACGGGTTCAACCACAACATCTGTATTTTCATTTTTTTTCTGCGGTACATCAAAAAACATTTTCTTTTTTGACTCAATTATATCAGAAATTATTTCCGCAGCCTGCATGTGTGCAGGTTCAACCACCTTGGGCAATTCCATACCATGCCGTACCATTACTGCAGAAATTTGCTTTTCAATTGCATCCATATTTTCACGCAGCAATGTGCTATCTATTACCTCCTTGATATCTTGCTTCACATCAACCGGCGCATCAGAACCACGCACCGCCTTTATAAAATCTAAACGTGCCTTATATTTATCCGGCGTATACTCCGACATTTCTGCCCTGTACATTTTGCCAATCCATTCACTAACCAGATCAATAAATTTTTGTTTATCCATTACTGCCCCCCTTGCAATCGATTAGTTTACACGTCCAGATTCGCATCCAATGCATTTTCAACGATAAAGTCACGACGCGGTTCCACAACATCGCCCATCAACATGGACACGACCGCATCGGCCTGGGATGCATCGTTCACAGTAACTTGGAACAAACTGCGGTGATTTGGATCCATTGTGGTTTCCCATAATTGTTCCGCATTCATTTCACCAAGCCCCTTGTACCGTTGAATCTTTAATCCGTTTTTCGCATACTCAAACGCGGTATTCAGCAAATTAAATGCACCCCAGATTTTTTGTGATTTTGTTTTAACCGTCAAAACCGTTGGATTTGCAAATGTATCCATCAATTCATCACGACCCGGTAATCTGCGCCATGCACTGATTTCCGCAGAATTCAATTTTTCACGCGACAACAAATAACTTTCCGTAACACTGCGCAAGGTACGTGTAATTGTAATACCCGCATCATTTGCAATAACCTTCCATCCACGTTCAAATTCTAATTCTTGGGCATCCAACATTTTCGCCGCCGCCGCACAGTTTTCAGCGGATTCATTATCAAACACACGGTTCAACGCCAACGCTTCAACAAACCGTAATGGCATTATATGATTCAGTGGTTGCAGAACATTACGCATATCCAAAACCAAATCAAGCAAGCGTTTTAAATCCGCCCCAGAAATTTGTGTTCCCGATGCAATTTGAACAACACCATCTGTTGCCAATTGATCCATTAAATAGTCATCCATTTCGCGTTGATTCTGCAAATAAATCTGCTGTTTGCCACGCGTCACGCCATATAGCGGTGGTTTTGCAACATAGATATAACCGCGTTCAATCGCCGCCGGCATATGACGATAAAAGAACGTCATAAGTAATGTTTGAATATGTTGTCCGTCAACATCAGCATCGGTCATAATGATAATTTTATGATAACGCATTTTTTCAACATCAAAATCATCTTTACCGATACCAGCGCCCATTGTGGTAATTAATGCACCAATCGTATCAGACGATAGCATTTTATCAAAACGCACACGTTCAACATTTAAAATCTTACCACGCAGTGGCAGAATTGCCTGTGTCTTACGGTCACGCCCCTGTTTCGCGGTACCACCAGCAGAATCTCCTTCAACAATAAATAATTCACACTTTGCTGGGTCGCGTTCACTGCATCCCGCCAATTTTCCAGGCAGACCGCCCAATTCTGGTCCTGATTTTTTACGCGATAATTCACGTGCTTTGCGGGCCGCTTCACGTGCGGTGGCCGCCTCTAAAATCTTGTCTATAATCAACTTGGCCGTTGCCGGATTTTCTTCCAAATACTGATACAACAATTCAGATGTTGTGTTTTCAACAATTGGACGAACCTCGCTGGACACCAATTTATCTTTGGTTTGTGAACCAAATTTTGGATCTGGAATCTTGACACTGATAATACTGGTCAGACCTTCGCGGAAATCTTCCCCCGACAGATTGATATCTTTCTTGGTATTTTGTTCGGAAATGTATTTATTAATCGCACGCGTCAGACCCGCACGGAACCCCGCCAAGTGCGTTCCACCATCACGGTTCGGAATATTGTTTGTAAAGCAAAGTGATGTTTCCGTATACGCGGTTGTCCATTGCAGAACAATTTCAATATATGAATCATCTATTTGCTTAATCATTTGAATTGGATCGCGGTTTAACAATTCTTTTGATTTATCCAAATATGTTGCAAAACCCGCAAGACCATCTGTGGAATGAAATTCGCGTTCTTTTTTATCGCCACCACGCAGGTCTTCCAAAATAATACGAACATTGGCATTTAAGTATGATTGTTCACGCAACCAGTTTTCAAGCGTATCAAAATTAAATTCTGTTGATGCAAATGTGTCTGGGGAGGGAACAAATGTAACCTCGGTCCCGTGTTCACGACCCGTTGTGTTTTCTGTAATTTTCAAATCCATTGTCGGAACCCCATCGGCAAAGCGCATTTCGGCCTGTTTATCACCACGCCAAACCTTGACCTCTAACCATGTAGACAATGCATTAACAACCGACACACCAACCCCGTGCAGACCACCCGAAACCTTGTACGCACCGTTTCCTTCGTTATCAAATTTACCACCGGCATGCAATTCGCACATAATCAATTCCAGCGCACTGCGTCCTGTTTCGTGGTTAATATCAAACGGCATACCACGACCATTATCACGGATTGTTGCACTGCCATCAGGATTCAATGAAACATAGACCGTATCGGCATACCCAGCCATCGCTTCATCAATAGAATTATTAACAACTTCGTAAATCATGTGGTGCAAACCCGAACCACCTTCGCCCACATCACCGATATACATGCCGGGACGTTTTTTTACCGCCTCCAGTCCCTTTAAAACCTTAATTGAATCACCAGTATATTCATTATTTACAGACATTGACAAATCCTTTCTTTTTTTGTATCAAAAACATAGCAAATTATGGTATAATTGTAAAGAAAAAAGAAAAATAAAAGCAAAATAAAAGGAAACCAAAATGAAATTTAAGTTATTGTATTTTGGGGAAATTTTGATTAACCCCAAAAAACGGGCACAACATATATCTGATATACGCATGCAATTCCACCCGCAACTTAAAAAATTAGTTGAGCATCAACCATGGGACAACCTTAAACAATATATGGCCCCAGATGCCACAAAAAGCCCAATTACAACACGTCATATCGGCGGCATAGATTGGAATCCTATTATCACACCAAAGTTAAAACTTATTGCGGAATTAGATATTCAAATGTTGCATCCTGAAATTGTCGGTGTTCCACGTTCCGATATAGATAATCGTATAAAAACACTGTTTGATGGTTTGCGTTGTCCACAAAACGAACACGAAATAGGTCAAAATGTTCCACGCGATGCGGGTCCAATTTATACTTTGTTAGATGACGACCATTTAATAACAAAAATATCGGTAAACACAAGCCACCTTTTATCAACACATATGTTCCATCCAGACCTTGCCAATATCAGTCCTGACTGTGTATTTTTGATGATAGATGTTAATATACGTGTTGCCGAAGGAACATTGGAAAACCTGCCATTTATGGTTTAGAATAAGAAGTGCTTAGTGTTAGTGGTTAGTGAATATGCCAAATATAGTCGAATCTGTAAAAAAGAAACTTTTGGAATACAATAAAAAATCTTTAAAAAAAGATGGCTATGATTTTTGGGACAACCATATAAAGTACGTTTTTCAAAATGCTCATAACCTTGCCATTAAACGCAAAGCAAATGTTGAAATTTGTGAGTTGGCCGCATTATTTCATGATATGGCTATGGTGGCGGATTTTGGTCCCAGGGATGAACATGAAAAATATGGCGCACAAATGGCACGGTCTATGCTTGCAGAATTAAATTATTCAAAAGAAAAAATAAATTTAATAGAACAGTGCGTATTACATCATCGCAGCAGTCAGGCAAATTTACGCAACACCCCCGAAGAACAAATTATCGCAGATGCAGATGTTATTGCGCACTTTGATAATATCCCGTCTTTATTTAGTTTGGCATATAACAAAATGAATTTACCAATGCAAGAAGGTAAAGAATTTGTAAAAGACAAATTGGCACGTGATTACAAAAAATTAAGCCCAAAATCTCAAAAGGAACTAAAAAAACGATTTGATACAATAATGAACGTATTATTTGTATACTAAATCACTAACCACTATCTATTAACACTATCCACTAACTCAAGAACGCAGTAATCTGATCTTGCATCTGGAATGTCCCAAGAACAATCCATGCAATAACCGCAGTTATCAGTAAAATTCCAACACTGTTTAATACACTGGATACTGATTCAATTTTCTTAACAGAATTTTCCAAATAATCATTTGAAATCTGATTCAGGTTTGAATCAAAATCGTTCATATCCGCATATATGGATAAATCACCTATTAATTCTTGGTTTGGAAAATCCATACCTGTATTTTGCAACGCGTCACCCAAATTATCACCATTTGCGATATAATGCAATGTCGCCTCTAATATCTTGCGCAGGTATCTATTTGAATTATCGGCCAACATACGCATCGCATCAGGGATTGCAACACCCGATGAAACCATCGCCGCCAATGACATCATCCAACCAACCGATAAACGTATTTTATAAATATTCCATGGTGGAAATTTATCAAATGCCGCACGCAGACGACCCGCCCAACGCGGCAAAGACCACCATATAAACAAACCCAACCCAACAAATACTATTGATATTATCTGCCAATATTTACTGGCCAAATTGGACACCCATATAAGTGTTGCCGCCCCACCCGTCCAAACCATTGAATCACCAACGACTTCGGCCAATGGCGGAACAAGATAAATTCCAACCATAATTATTATCGCGACAACCAACACCAACAACAGTAATGGATATGCAATTGCCCCAAACACCGCACCACTAATACGTTTATTTGCGACAATAATACGACTTACATTTTCAAGGGCGACAACCAAACTGGACATATTACCCGATGTTAATAACAATGTTTCTTCGGCGGGAACCCAACCACGTGTGGCCTCGGAAAAACTAAGTCCGCGTTCAAGATTTTTTTCCCATTCACGCATACAAATTGCAAATGGTTCATTTGGTTTTGCACCACCGCGTGATTCCGTCATCTGAATACGATTAAGTGCATCAACCAATGTAAAATCGTTTTTAAGCAATGAAACCAACTTACGCCAAATAGTTATGCGTTTGTCCTTGCTGAACCTGCAAACCATCTTTGCATAAAGTATTTCAAGTTTATTCATTGTCTTTAATAAACCCCTGGCCTATCAAGTAAACCAACCCAACGTTCTAATTCATCAACACCGATTATTCCGCGCAACATCAGTTCGCTGGCCGCCTCTTTCAATGTACGACCATCCATTTCTTCAAGCCAATATTTAACCGCGGCATCTGTATCACCCGCCAATGCTAATTTCAAAAATTCACTGTTCGTGATGATTATTTCTCCGGCTTTGATACGACCATGCGTTCCGGTTCCACCACAATGTTCACATCCATCCCCACGAACATATACTTGTTTTAATCCTACCTCGCCAAACGCGTCCATAACACGACTGTATTCGGAATATTCTGGATGTTCAGATAACGATTTTCGGCAATGTGGGCACAACCGTTTAAACAAACGCATAGAAACAAGACCACGCATCATTGTCTCTTCTTTTAATTTAAATGCTTCAACCCCCATATCTAGTAAACGAACCAATGCCGCCATCGCAGAATTTGCATGCAATGTTGTCCAAACATTATGACCAGACAACGCGCCTTTGACCGTTAATTGCGCCGCCGCCAAAGTACGAATTTCACCGACCATCAATGTATCAGGGTCGCTTCGCAATGCGGCCGCCAACGCTTCGGTATATTCTGATTCACGCTGTTCTTCGGATGCAGTGTTCACAACCGGAATTTGATGTGCACCAAATATCTTTTGTTCAACCGGATCTTCAACTGTTATAAGATTTATCTCATAATGATGTTCTTTTAACATCAGAACCATGTTGCGAACAAGTGTTGTTGATTTACCAGAACTTGTCGGACCGGCGACCACAACCAAACCTGTTGGATATGAACGCAATCGGCGTAATAATTTTTGTTCGTACCTTCCAAATTCTTGTTCTGTTGTTATATTTTCCGATGGGTTATCATACAGCAATCGCATAACAACATATCGTGAACCAAACGCAATCGGGTTAAATTGCATTCTTATACTAAGCACACCTTGGGGCAAATATAAATCTTTGGTTCCACGCAGTGGTGTACGACCATCTTTCTGGGCGGATTGATATTCATTTTGTGCATAGTTTGCATTTGAAATATCTGCCGATGCAAATGCGGCACGCACAAAAGATTCGCCCCAACTGGAATTAAATTCCAATACTGGTTGCATACTGCCATCTATACGGAAATAAATTGTTGTTTGGTCTGCAACCTCAATATGAATATCAGAAACTTTTTGTGCGGCGGCGCGCGCAACGATATCTACAAAATCTTTCTGCATCTGATTGTTATAATCAAAGCGTGATTTTATAGAATCGCCAAGTTTGCTTTCATAATATTTATATATTCCCGAAACCAATCCCAAATCGGAATAAAACGGTACCCGCAAAGGACGATTTTTTCGTGTCAACAAATCAAGGAATGCCAACACCCGTCCATCATACCGATGTGTTCGTGAAATAATAATACAACCACCCGAAAAATATGCCAACAACCCTTGGGTTTCTTTTGGTAATTCAAATTCACCCCCAGGGGCAGTTAATAATTTATTACCCTCGGAAAACAGATATTCTATGATTTCCTGATTATCTGCATGTTCCAACCCCGCCGGAACAGACGGTTTTTTTGAATTTGGTAAAACATCTAAGATTTCCTGATCTTCGGTCTTCATTTCACATTGGCCTTTTGTACACCGACATTAAGTGTTTGTGTTTCGCCATCTTTGATAAACACAACACCTTCATCCAACGATATTGACTTTACAATAAAACCATCAACATCTTTGCCGACACTTATACGTTTATTTTGCCCATTTGATAAATCCTGGATTGTTGCCTGTAACTGTGCGCCGGCACCAAACACGTTTATCAGTTTATATATTTTTGCGATATCCGTTTCTTTTGGTGCATCATTGGCCAAATAAGATTTCTTGTTCGCCGCCGCCGCAGATGCAGTAATTGCACCAACAGGTTGTTCCGCATCCAATGCTTCTTTTTCTTTTTCTAATCTTTTTGCTTCGGCCTCTAAACGAACACGTTCTGTTTCAAATTCTTGTTGTTGTTGTTCTGCACGCCCAGACAGAGTATCTATTTCCATATGCAATTTTATTTTTTCTGCCGCCAATCTGTCTAAATCCAAATTCAACTGGGCGCGTTCTTTTTCCAATTGCATTAAAACCTTTTCTTGTTCCAAATCTGTGATTTGCTGAAACAATGAACCTTCAACCTGATAATCATCAATTGCATTTGCAGAAATTTCTTCGTTTGCCGCTCTATCATCAACAAAAATTTCTTCTTCTACAATATCATTTTCGTCATCAAAACTTGCGTCACCTGCGGCATACACCCCAGATGTCACACACATCAGTAAAACGACCAAAAGTGCTTTTATTTTAATTTGCATAGATTATCACCTCATAGTTCCAGATTTTTTTTATCATATTCCATGACGCCTTGGTCATGTATACCCCATCAAAGTCATAAAAGATTTGCATAAATTCATACGGTATCATTTTTGATTCTGCAGAAATTTGTACTGCATATATTTCTTGCGATTGTGTATTATTGGCAACAATATCCGCATGAATATCCATATTCACATTCATTTTTACGGCTTGGAACCGACTTGTTAATTCACGCATTATTGTATCTGCATCGCGCAAATCACGTGACGGGGCCCCGTCCCGCGCCGGCAATTTTGCCCGTACAGATATTTCATTATCACTTATTTCTTGAACAAAAACCCCAGGCATAATATCCGCTGCAATCGCATAAAAATCATCCAATGTTCCAAAAGAACGTCTGAATATCGCATTAACATATGCTTCATTACATTCCGCAGAAACCTGAATCCACCCAGTAACCGGCTGCATCAAGAACCCAATCGCCTTAAAACATAAATCTGCACGTTCGGTAACATCTGGCAAAGAATCAAAAGGCATCACCAACGGTTCAACAACTTGCTCTTGGCGAATATTGTATTCTTTATCTAATTCCTTGTTTTTTTCTTCTAGTTGCTTTTTATATTCTTCGGCCAATTCTGGATTTATTTTTGCAACCTGGGGCTTTGGTGCAAACATTTGATTTATCGGTTCGCGGAAAAAATACAAGAACAACAACGCAAAAATCAACAACAACAAGAACGACATGGCACCTGCACCGACACGACTTATCGGACGCAAAACACCATGATTAGTTCCCGACAAAATGTCTTCTAAATTGCGATCAACCGCACGTGGCATACCCCATTCGGCCGGTGCAATCAGCGCATTCCAATCAGGAATTTCTGTTAATTCGGCATATTTTGTACGTGCATCTGCCTCGTTCGTGAATAACATATCGTGCAAAATGACACCGTTTCTAACCGCAATCACAACAAATTTACCATCCACATGAAATGCGCATAACATAGACGCATAACCAGGTAAAGATTCTATGATTTCGGCGGCAATAGACGGCATCCCAGCCCGCTGACCTGCACTGCGTGCGCCAAGGCCTATCATTCCACTATATGCAATATATCGGTTTAGTTTTTTATCTATGCCACGTGCCAATTTATACGCGTACGCACGTGGCGTAAACCCGGCAACCATCGGTTGCCACAGTAATCCCGCTGCATATTTTTTTCGTCTAATATGTATGTATTGACCGGTCAAACTCTCTCTCCACGATACCTATCGTGATAGAATTATAACACAAATTGATAAACTAATTCCAGCATAAAAAACCGTTATATACATAACGGTCTTTTTTTATTTCTATTTTGCACATTATTTTGCGCTTTGCGATGTAAATTTCGGCAAATCTGGGCAATCATAAACCTTGGCCGTATAGATAAAACTTTCATCGGGGCCAAATATCGCGCCTGGATTTTCTTTTGTGCGTTTGTTCGTTACTAAATATGCATTACCTGGACGCGACTGAGATGCAATACTATTTTCCAGATATCTGCGCGCATCATCTTGCTTATATGCCGAAACAGTCGTTTCCATTTTATACAAAAACAAACAATCTTCTGGTTCTTTGGTTAATTGTTTTATGTTTTCACTGCCGTTTTCATTTTTTATATACCCACCACAACCAACAACCGCCATTGCAACCGTCAACAAAGATAAATATTTTTTCATTTTTTTCTCCTTTTTCTTTATTCCACAATCTCATAGTTATCTGGGCAACTAAATAATTTCCTAAGTACCATATTATTCATCGCATGACTGCCCTTGTATGATTCAAGATTTCCAACCACAAACCCACCAGATGTGAACATATCACCAACAGCATCTATGATTTTATGGCGAACAAATTCATCGGGCCAATATACTTTATTCAATGTTCCGTCACCATCATTATTCAATGCAATTACATTATTTTCATTTGCACCGCGTCCCATTCCATGCGCCTTTAGGTATTCCCATTCAGAATATTTTCCAAATGTCCGCGCCCGCGCAATATTTTTTAGAAATTCGCGACAAGATTTCTTGGTTCCATCATATGAATATGAAAAACTTTGTGTGCCTATAATTTTCTCTTTATATACCAATGTCGCATTTATATTTAACGAATTATTATCAGACGGCGATAGTTTCACAAAACCATCCAATTTGCGTCCCGCCAGAAAATTCATAATATATATTTTCATCCGCGTAAAAAACGGTACCTGACGCATCGCCTGACGCGCAGTAACCACAACAGGTCGCCGAACAATTATGCGTTTGTGTTTTCCACTTGTAATACCTGCGGCAATAAAAGCATTTAAAAATTCCAACGCGCTGCCATCTAAAATTGGTGTTTCGGGACCACCAATTTCAATATTTGCACTATCAATACCTGCAATAAAAAGTGCCGCCATTAAATGTTCAATTGTTTTAACATGCGCGCCGTCAAGGTTTCCAACCGTTGTATTGCGCATTTTTGTATCACCAACATTATCATACCGCGCAGAAATAGATTTTGACCCCGTCATATCTGTGCGACGAAAGAAAATTCCAATCTTTTTTGATGGTTTAACAACCAATTTTACCGGAACCCCAAGATGAATTCCGCCACCAAAAAATTCAACTTTCTTTTTTAGTGTTGGCATTTAATTTCTCCTTTAACCAATCAAAAAACTTTGGGTCAATAACCGTTTCCAATTTTACATATTTTATATCATCACGCACATCCACCGGCAATCGTACCCAATCTTTTTCGGTGGTAACAAGTTTTGCCTTTTTATGCGCAGCAATTTTTTTCAAATCTGCAATATCTTTATCTGTATATTGATAATGATCCCCAAACGCACGGTGTCCAACCATACCATCAATTGCCTTAAAGAACTTTTTCGGATACCCAATTCCTGCAAAGGCAAAAACACGCGTCTTTTTATCATACGGCGATATATTTTTATTTTCCGCATAGAACACCGGAACCCCCGCTGGCAATTTAAAATTCTTTTTCTTTTTTGGATTTTTTATAACAATAATTGCATCGGCTTTCTTGGCCATACGCTTTGGTTCACGCAACGGACCCGCCGGCAACAAAAAACCATTTCCAAACCCAATCATTTCATTAAACACCAAAACAGAAATATCTTTTTTAATCAGCGGATTTTGCAACCCATCATCCATTAAAATCGGACCTGTTTCATCTTTCTGTCTATCCAACAACATAACATTACTTTTACGGTGCCCAACATGCACCGCAATACCATCTGCCATTAACATTGCGGCTTCGTCCCCGATATTATTGGTTTTTGCGGTCCGTTTATAACCACGCATTACAACCGGTGCATCAAAATATTTGGCAAGTGCCCGCACAATTGGTGTTTTCCCACCCCCGCCAGCAAACAACCCACAAATACAAATAACCTTGCGCCGCGATTTATACGCAAACATTTTGCGCCATGTAAAAACGACACGTGATACAATATAGTAAACAAATGCAATTGGCAATAACAGAAATGCCAACGGCGTCTTATGTAAAAACCACCACGGTGTTTTCATTTTAATGATACCTTTTGGTAAGTTTTGGTTCTTTCCCTTCGCGTTTTGCACGTTTAAATTCACCAGATTTTAACCCCTGCTCTATCACTGGCAAATCAAATTCCGCATCCAATTCGCGCAATTGGGCAACCATAATATCTTCAACTTCCTTGCGTTTTTGTTCAAATTCTTCGGATGACATCTTGGAATCAACATATATTGGATTACCAACTTTACATTTTATTTTTGTAAAAGGATATACCAATAAATACCTATCCCACCGATTTTGTATCCAAACATGGCGCGCCGAAAAACATACTGGTATAATTGGCGCCCCCGTCATTTTAGCAAAATATAATGCCCCCTCTTGAACGCGCAATGACGGTCCACCCGGTCCATCTGGAGAAAGGCACAACGAATGATCCCCGCGACGCAACATGCGCACCCCTTCACGCAAAACAGATACGCCACCACTGTGCGAACTGCCGTAAATGGCGCGCAGACCAAATAAATGTTGTAATTTTGCCATCATGCGCCCATCTTTGTGACGCGATGTTATCGCATAAGATTTCATCCCACCAAGCGCAACTATTGGCGACAGCATCAAACTGCGCCCATGCCAAAACACGAATATTGCCGGTTTATGCCGAAACTTCTTAAATGTTTCATAATTCACGATTTTTCGACGCGAAGTTAGGTAAATAAACCATATCAACATGGCCATTACCAAGGCAATAATCCACTGAAACCCAGCAAACCCGAGCACAGGTTCCCAAAATTTTTTCCATAACTTTCTAAACATAATGTTTAGATTTTAACAACAAAAAAACTATATTTCAAGTGGACATTAGGAAACAAACCATATTCTAAACCCGCGCCAAAACACCCTATTTTATTTTGCCCTAGGAATAAATTGTAAATTTTGCTACAATACAGACAGAAATAATGGGAAATTTTTATGTCTTTGGATAATGAAATTCTTGAACAGGCCGACTTAGAGGCATTGCGCCTGTATGACCCGCATAGCATGTTGCACCAAGAAATCAGTGCAAAAATAAAACAAATCTTTGAACGGTTGTTTCAAAACACAGACATAGATATAAATGATTTTTACTTTACTGGGTACGATAGTAATGATGCCAACGCGTTCTTTCTTGACGCATCCAAGACAAAAAATGGCAAAAATATTATCGCCGTATCATTTGGCCTTATTCAAAATGTATCAAATACCGAAGAATTGGCGGCCATAATTGGACACGAATGCGGTCATTATTTGTGGTCGCAATTACTTGGTGGGCGAAACACAATTTTCCAAGAACGCGCCGCAGATTTGCGTTCCGTTGATTTGATGATAAATGCCGGATATAACCCACGCAATGTTTTGTCGGCCGAACAAAAGGTTTTTGGTGAATTAAAATATAGCAGTCCAACCCTAGATGTACACAGCAACCCTTTTAATCGCGTAGAAGATGTAAAAACATACCTTGCCAAATTGACATTGGAACGTGGTTCTTTCCCAGATGTCGCCCCCAGCGACCCCGAATATGATAAATTCAAAGAAAAAATAAAAACAATACGGGCTCAACAACCGTATCTATCATACATAGATAAAAATTTAATGCTCTTTTTAAAAAGCACAAACATAGAGAAAATTACGCGCACACCGCAATTTCGTGACGCATTGCTTATGTATTTAATGACGGATATAAAAAATATATCCGAAAACAAAACACGATTAGACCAGTTAGAATTTATTTATAAAAATTTTGATTTTGTAGCCAACCCACCAACCAATATTGAAACATTAAATTTACGGGCTATATTCAATCAACTTATGGAATTGTCAAACGAAAATGATATTATCGAGCCATTTTTACCATCCATTTTATCTCATTCGCGTCTTGATGCTTTTGATAATTTTAAAGATTTATTTGACGCGGTAAGCAGTTTCTATAAAGCGGCATCATCGTCATTTTATGATACACCATACGTAAGTCCTGAATTTTGGGCCGAACAAATTCTTGCATTAAAAAAGTATATTCCGTTGGCACAAAACTTGGTTGATTTTAGACAACATGTTATCTCTTTTGAACCAAGCCCCGAAATTATCGGACAAAAACCGTTTTGGGTTCTACTGCGTGAACGTAAAGACGCCCAATTAAACCAAGCACTCGATTTAATTACACGATATCCAGAATTATTAAAATATCGCGTAAACGATTATTTATATGATGAACAAGGCCGCATAATTGCGTACGGCGAAGAAATGCAAAAAATATTGTTTCAACGGCGCGAAGCACAAAACATTGAACGCGCACAAAATAATTTCGATAGCATGGTTTCGGCACGCACCCAAGATTTAGCCGACTATCAAAAAATTATTGATTTTCTTGATGGAAAAATCGCACCAGATGATATGCAGAAATCATGGTTGGACAAATGGGTTTATGTCCCACAAATGGCAAGCACAGATTATGTATTACAGAATTATATTGATTACATAGATACGAACAGATTAATGGATTTTTATAACCATTTAAAGTCATCTGCGTTTTATCGTGATGTTACCACCAAAGAAATTGAATTACCCACAAACGCCACAAATATGGACATATACGACAAAATAGGCGAAATGTTAAATATGCGATCAATCACGGTATTCTATAACACGTTTGATGCATATATGAAATTGGCCGCGCATTATCATGATACAGGTGATATCAACGCAGAACGTAACATATATGCACAATTGGACGATGTCGTGTCTGAGGCAAAACGCCTAATTCCTGATAAAAATGATTCTACATCTATTTGGGCCGTAATTTATAATCACATTAACAACAATTTACCACGACCCGCGTCAAAAAACATATTCTATTGTATGCCACCGTTATACGATATAATGACCAACGGAATTGTTAATGACCTTGAATCAAATAAATCGGAAATTATTACAAATATTATCAAAACATATGGGTTTAAACGGTTGCCACAAACCGAAGAAGAACTGATATTTGTTATAGAAAAATTGGGTGATTATCTGTTTGGTAAAAAATATCCAGACCCAGATCACGAACAAGATATGCGCAAAGCGGAAAAAATATTTGCCGCCATGAAACGATACAGACACCTCTTTTACAACGATGCATTACGCATTGCCACAGAAGAAGTAGAACGCGAAGAAGCAGAAAATCAAAAAAACGAACCCAAAGATCAAGATTTTGCAAAAGACCTGTACGACGACCTGCCCCCCGAAACAAAATATATTATGTCATCGGTACACGGGCGGGCTTCGGACCTATCACTTGCGATACCGTTGTTAGCAACATTTTTAAATTCTGGCTATAAATGCAACCCTGTTAATGTTCTTAAAGTGTGTCGCAAAACCTATTTTTATGAAATGAGAGAATTCGCAGATATCTTTACAAAATTGATACCCGATGAATCATTCAATTCATTAAATCTTGATGATAAAATATATTTATATGAATTTTTAGATACGTGCCGTGGATTTTCAAAAACAAATGCAAATAAAAATCGTTTTATAAAACAAATAGTTAATGAAATTATTACGTATCCCGATTATGATATCGCGGTTGGTTATGCCGAAAGAATATTAATGCGCAAACATATCGCATTTCAGGAATACGATAAAAACAGGCTGGATATAGAATTTGCCAACGAACGTGAAAAGTTATTAGAATTTTATTCTGATTATTGGGCAAACAAACTTGGCCAAGACGACAACAGCGAAGAATCCGCACGAGCGGCTCAAAACCTTGTTAATTTTTTACAAGACAAGGACAACAATTTTTCATCATCCATCGCCGGCGAATTATCAGATCGTATTGCAAACAAAATTTGCGCCCAGGAAAATGTCACCGCAATTCTTGATTCCGTAAACAATAAAACTATCAAGGGTACCGATGCCGAACGCGCCGACTATTTTGGTCGCGGTGCCGAAGCATTCCTTAATTTTGTTGCCAAGGCACCAAATGTCGCATTGGCAACCATAGAATTTATAAATAATGAATTGACCGATGATTCCATAAATACATTTATAAACGCTATTCAATCTGAACTTAAAATTCATTCCTACAAAATGGAGGCAATTAATTTTGATGTTTCATATTCAGAAGAATTTTTAACCAAAGAATCTCTTACCGTTCTTCATGAAAATTTCTGGGCGGCAAATTTACAATTGCGTGCATATTTGATGAACCATCTGTTAAATGGATATAGCACCAAAGAAGACGATAAATTACAACTTATCTTGGATATGTTCTTTAAATCAGATTCTGAATATTATGATGATGCAAAACTGATTTTAAAATGCATTTATCAAAATCTTGATTCCGTTGAACGCAATTTGGTTTTGGCGGCATTGATTGCATCGGGTAAAAAATCCGGTGAAAACGAAATGACGGCGGGAACCGCGGTTGGTCGTGGTTTAAAAATGTTCCTGCAAAACAAGGGACCTGCTTTTATTAAATTTGGACAATTGTTATCTTACATACCAAATCTTGACCCCGATATTCGTCATGAATTATCAACCCTGCGCGATAAAGCCAAGATACCATCACGCGCCGAATTGTTTGAAATGCTAACCACATCATTACCAAATTCGGAATATCAAAAAATAACACATGTCGGACAAATACTGGGGGCCGGATCGTTCTTTGTCACGGTTCAGGTTAAATATGATGGCAAAGATTGCGTTATTTCACTGATGCGACCGCATACAAAAAAATTAACCACAGACGGCATAAATATGATTGCAAAAACTATCAAAGACATGGCCGCCAAAGACAAAAAATTTGCAGTATTACAAAATATTGTTAATCAGGCACGTGATTCCGCATACAGCGAAATTGATATTGAACAAGATTACGAAAAATATACCGAAGCGATTAAGATATATGAATCTTTGAAAATTCATACACCAATGGGTGATTATTCACCCGATGTTGCGCGTTGGATTGCGTATGGTTCGGCACCCGATAAAACGAATTCATATAAAATAATGGAAATGTCGCCGGGCGTACCATTAACATCTGATGAATTAACCGAAGAAGAACGGCATGATATGGCATTGGCATATACAACATTGGAATTGGCCATATTGCTATCTGGGAATAAATGGGATACAGATCGTCACGCGGGTAACCAGAACTTTTTAAACAAAGATTTATGTGAATTTTGCATTGGCATCTTTGATACCGGCGCACAAATGAAAACTGCGCCCAAACGTCGCGACAAACGGATGATTGGTTACCTGCTCTATACATTAATAAATGGCATTCGTGACGGAAAACAAATATCTGAAATTTTAAATACAAAAATTCAAGACATAGATCGTCTATGTAAAATGTTTGGCATCAGTACTGCGTACATTGATGGTGTACAACGTGGTTTAACAGCCCTATCTGATATAATTCAATATCAAAAAGAAATTCGTGATGACAATGGTAATATTGTACAAGAGGCAAAATCTCTTACCGCCACAGATTTGGAAAATATTGCAATGGCAATTTTACAATCTGGAATTATAGATAAAACGCTTCTAAACACAACCAAGGCGCATTTTATATTAGATATGTTGGCATTTTGGAAACCAAAGGGTGAATTACCAACAACAAATCTTGAAGATTATGATAATCCGATTAGTATTACTGTTGGTCCAGAAATCACAAACCAAATACAAACACGCATTATAAACAAGGCCGCATCTGAAATAGAAAAAATAATAGAAGAAAAACGCAAACAAGAACACCTTGGGGTAAAAATTGGATTAACAGAAAAAAAGCAAGACCCAACAACACCGAAAAATGATTTTTCAAATAGGATGTAAAATTATCGGTTATGCTTTTTAATCCGTTTTTTATGTTTTTGATAATATCTTGTTAAAAAGAACACTATAAACAAGAAAACCAAATCTAATGTTGCAATAAACACAACACCAATGTCTGGGCTTTCCAATAACACATACAACAAATAACATATATCCGCCGTAATCCACGTCAACCACGATGTTAAACTTAGATCATCTGCAGATTTTGTTTTTAATATTTTGATTATCTGAGGCATATACGCGATAAATTCCAACACCGTATAAATAGATAACAAAATAAAAGAAATTGTGATATTCATGTTTTCCCTTTTTCGTGGGAATTTTATCATAAAAGCAGATTAAATACTACTTTTTATATTCCGATTTTAATTTTCCAAACATTGCTGTACTGTGAACCGAACCATCTGGCCACAATTTTCGTTCCCGCTGAATACCCTCTAAAACATATCCATTTTTTTCAGCGTGGCATCGCGATGCTATATTGTCTTCATCACACCATATATTTATTTTGCGAAGCCCCAGTTTTTCAAATCCTAAATTTTCAACAGTTGGTAATAATTTATCTATGATTCCATGTCCGCGCGCAGATTTTTTCAACCAATACCCTATTTCCCCAGTTTTATTTTGTAAATCAATCCCACTTAACCCAATTTCCCCCAACAACTCATCATTTTGAAAAATACCGTACATTGCATGACGCCATCTAATATCATCATTTTGCGCTCGTTTTTTATAATATGCCAAAACATCGTCCACCGAATCACGCACGCCACCGTTCATCCAAAATTTAAATATTTCTGCATCCTCGGTAAAAATATCATATATTATTTGTGCATATTCATTTGTTGGCGGAACCTGACGCAAAACAAAATCATCAACAATAATTGGTTCTAACATTTTTATTGCTTCTTTTTTTGAACAATTATCATTATATGTGCACTTAACGACAACATATCCGGATGTTCACATATTGAATAATGCAAATCTAACCACTTTTTATAATGCCGTTTGTTTTTAGCAATTTCATTGAATTCTTCATGCAGATTTTGACATGGCCATTCCAACGAAACCATATGCAATAATTTTGTATTTTTTGCTGTTTTTAACACCAAATCTTTTAATTCGCTTGGCCAAAAGAAATGTGCATACGAACAGGCACACCACCAATTATCATCGCCTTTATCAACCAGAATCTTTGTTTCGCGCCAAAATTCTTCTTCGTTTTTATATCCATATTCACCTATATACTTTTTAAAATCTTTGACACACAAATTCAATACCGCGGGCAACGCCATCACAGATATAAATATTGGTGCACCAGGTTTGGCAACACGCACCAATTCTTTGATTGCCTTTTTACGATCGGTAACTGTACGCAAATGCGATACCGGCCCACCAACACACAACACCATATCAAAAGAATTGTCTTTATATGGTAATTTTGTAATAGAACCTAAATCAACAGCATCAACATTTTTTTCAACATGCAATTCTTTTATTTTCTTACGTGCCAATTCTAATTCTTTATCAGATATATCCAACAAAGTCATATGATAGCCCTGCTTTGCCAAATCAACTGTATAGCGGCCCGGCCCCCCACCAGCATCAAGTATTTTCATACCTGATTTAAGATATTTTTTATAAAAATATTCTGTGGTTTCAAATTCTAATAAATGTGATGCATCCTTGTGTGTGCGCAGATATTCTTTTTCGGCACAATCATTATAAAAATCGCGAACCGCAACACCATTTCTGCGTTTTTTAGGTTTCACAAATAACGATTTTAAAAACTGGAACATTTTATATCCTTTTTAATTTTTATACATTATAACATAATCCCAACAATTATTCAAAACAACTTAGACAACTTTTAATGCTTTTTTCATATTCCGTTTTTTGATATAATAACAGGGAAATTATAGGTAGAAAACATGTCATCATTGGATAATTTTCAACAGGCACTTGAAGCATTACGACAACAACAAAACCCAGAAAAATTTATGTCGGATATGAATAATTGGGTTTGTGTCCATGCCACACGTTATATGCCGCCACGCAATCTTGATGGTACAATGTTTATCCCCAGCACCGCGATGGCCACAGATTTTGATATTCCACGTAATACCGTTCACACAACATTAAACCATGTCGTAAAATCTCATAGTATGGGCGGGTGGGAAGATTGCCCATATGTGATATTGATTCCATATAAAGATCTTGTTGCAATTAACGGCGACCCAAGTAGTGTATCTTTGTTTGATACATATTTTACACCGGATCCGGAACGCGGTTTGGTTTTACCACCAAGCGCATATCTTGTTCAACCATCAGAAAACAGTTTCTATGAAATTGGTGAACATGGCGCAACATATAAAAACAGCAATTATACGCGCGAAGAAAAAGAGTTTATACTTTCGTTAATGACAAACGACGATTTTGAAAAATATCAACAATTCACAACATATAGTTTAACTCAGGATTTAACATCTTTTTATTTTGATATAGATGTTCCAGATGATAATCAACGCTACGAATTACTGCGTACAAAATACAAGGACCAAATGGATAAAATGGCCCAAGATTTATTATCATCATATTTGCGTAATCATGTTGTTCGTATGGCAATGGAAAAACAAGGGTTCACCTATATCTCGTCTGAAAATGAATATAATGCTAGTGATACCGCATGTAATACTGCAGAACAACATGGTTTATCTTTTAATCTTAATAATACCGGTCATTCTGGTAGTATAGAATATGAAATGGAATATGTATGGCACGGTTTATGCAAAACAATAGAAAGTACTAGTTCCGCCACAATAGAAGATTTATATAATAAATGGGTTTCAAATCCATGTGAAGAATATTCCAGGAGCTTTAGGTTACACCATGCAACACCAGATTATCCAAAAATACAAATTAACATTTTAAAATCTATCGTAAATGATGAACCATTGCATTGTTATCAACAATATTGTGAAAAATTTGCAAATCTGGTACAAGAGCCTGGAAAAAAATTCAAAACAATTGCAGAATACAGCCCTGCATTGGATACTGTGCTGCGCCGAAATTCACAAAAAATGGAAATAAAATGGCAAAATGCGGTTGCTAAATTTAAACAAAACCCACGTTACGTTTTATTTGAAAAATTGGCTAAACAAGTATTGGATACATATTCAAAAATGAAACCACATGATCGTGTGATTTTTCCAATAATGCCACCTTCTTTTGTTCCATTAGACAAGGCATTAAATTCAGATAATACGATGCAGATGCCTATCGGGCCAATGATGCCACCACCAAAACCATACAATATGTAAAAATGGTATTCATATGAACAATAATTTTAAATTTTGCCCGATTTGTGCCAGCAGAAATATTAAACTGATAAATAATCGCAGATGGGAATGTCCCGACTGCAAATTTCTGTTATACAATAATACCGCAACGGCGGTTGGTTTGATTATTACAAATAATTCTGGACAAATTTTATTAGAGGTTCGCGCCAAAGAACCCAAAATTAACTTACTGGATGTACCGGGTGGTTTTGTTGAATTCGACGAAACACCAGAGGACGCCTGTATACGCGAATGCCAAGAAGAATTGGGTGTTGATATAACATCGTTAAAATATTTATGTTCTTTCCCAAATACATATGAATATAAAAATTTTGAATATAAAACATGTGATTTATTTTTTATCGCAACAATTGCAGATAATTCAAAATTTAAATTGCAAGCGGACGAAGTATCCAATATAAAATGGTGCAATCTAAAAAATCATCAAGACCTGGAAAAATTGCCGTTGGCGTTCAATAGCGCATACCGTGCACTAGAATTTTATCTGAACAACAAATAAGTTATTTATAATGTCTTCCCATCTTTTGATAAATAATCAAATGGTGTGTTATTTGGTGTCTTTACATCATTTTGTTCCACCATTAAATCTTGCATAATAGAAATAATCTGTGCTTCGTTTAAAATGTAATTCCATCTGGTTGTTATAATTTCGCTAATATCTTTTAATGGCACCCCTTGTTTCATAAACGAACGCGAAACTTTTTTAATAATTTTACAAAGTTTGTCTGAATATTTTTTTGACTTTAACCCAAGTCCCATTAAAACCTCTGCTACTTCCAAGAAAGCATATTGAAAATTAATAGGAACCTTGCGCAAATTTAAATCTATGAAAGTAATATTACCATTATCATAAAAGAAATTTTCGGCTTTTGATGGGTCAACCTGTAATCCGGCCTCTATAATTTTCATCCAATCAGATACAAATTTATCTATTTTTTCCTGACCCAATTCCCCAATTTCTGATAATCTTTGTTCATATTCATTTTCCTTCATACCCCACGAATATAACCAATTTCCCTTTGCACGCTGTTGCAACATATACCCACGTGAATACCCAATTTCATTTGGCGGCAACACGACCCTATATTCCAAAGTTGGAATCAAAGGCA
>JAEEQU010000057.1 GCA_016285415.1 Alphaproteobacteria bacterium
TGATGTTCCCGATGCAACCGCGGATGTGCCGGCAAATATATTTGCCGCCGTATCAGCCTTTTGATTTGGGGTGCTTTTTGAATTTGCCGCCGCAGATGTAACGGTTCCGACCAGACCAGTGCCAATATTCACGGCGGATACAATTTTTGACGTGTTAGAATTTTTTGAAACTTTATCCATATGCGTGGTGGACATTTTGCCACATTCATTTATTATGTTTTGTAATGTCTGGGAAACGCTTGGTGGGCAGTCAATTTGTGCCTGGCCTATATTTTGTTTTTGTTTGTTAATCGTGTCCAAACAGTTTTGTATCATTTCTTTGATATCACCAGAATTCTGTTCGGTTTTTCCCGATATAATTGTACCCGCCACCGCGGTCGCAGTATTGCCAACCATAAGGCCTGTACGGACGTTGCCCAATTTTTTTGCCTGTGCCTGTAATTGACGTTTTTGGGCACACATATTGTTATAGTGTTCTTTGGCCTCTTGTAATGCCGCCATGTTTTTAAGGAATCTTACAAAATCTGCATTAGACATATTTTTAATGTCTGCCATTTGTTTATCCAATTCCGCAATTTTTTTGTTTATGTCGTTTCTTTTTATCCCCGCATATAGTGCACCACCCGCGGCCCCCGTTCCAACCGCTGTAACAACAACATTTATGGTATCTTGTTCTTTAATTTCACGTAATTCTTTGGCAATGCCTGTACATGCGTTGCGCAACGAAGATTTAATCCATTCATATTGGCACTCTTCGGCATGTGCGTAAACAACAGGCGTACACACCAACAGTGCAATGAAAAAGATTTTCAGACAATTATTCCGCATATCCTATGCGAAAATTGTATCATAAATACCATAAAAATACTAGATGAATCTTGTGTGCAATATGGAATAAAGTGCACTTTGCACGCTTAAAAAATGGATGCCACGGCCACCCATGTTGCGCCATTCTTCTATATTATCTATACGGTCATCAACCAATATATCGGTTGTGGTTGGTGATACCAACTCGCCTTTGGGACCTGTGCAGATAATAATATTTTGTGCAACGAAATAATCCCCCAAATTACGCAAAATCCAATCACGTTTTTCGGATGCAACAAAATTTACGTATTTTTCACCGCCAATAAAATTCTTGGCGCGTGGTGTTTTACTTAGGACGAATAATTCGCCAATATTTTGCGCGGCATTCAATACAGAACTTATTCCATCGGTCATGGGTAAATCACGCCAAAAATTTGGTGTGTTTTCTATTTCACGCCACATGCGTATTTTTGCCGAACGTGCATCGCCATCTAATTTTTCGCTTGGTCGATTAGTACCTATGGCATACTTTGGTAAATGTGCATTGAAATTTACCAATGTATTATCCATATCAAAGTAAAATTTATATTCCTTATTTGCCATTTATAATTTCTTTGACGCGGCGAACAACATCAGAAATTGCAACACGTTCCTGTTCCATTGTGTCGCGGTGGCGCAGTGTAACCATGTTGTCTTCTAATGTTTGATGGTCAACCGTTATACAAACCGGCGTCCCAATTTCATCATGACGGCGATAGTTTTTACCGATATTACCAGAATTTTCTAATTCAATACGGCCGATACCCAATGCGCGCAAATCGTTTTCAATATTTTCGGCAATACCAACCAATTCTGGAACATTTCGTGCCAGTGGTATAACCGCGGCTTTGACCGGGGCCAATTGTGGTTTCAATTTCAAAACCGTACGTGTTTTCCCATCGCCAAGGTCTTCTTCGGTATACGCTTCTATCATCAGTGCCATCATTGCACGATTAACACCCATTGCGGTTTCAATCACATATGGAATAAAACTTTCACCAGTTTGCGGGTCGGAATAGGCCAACTTTATTGTGCTGTCGGCATTTTCCATAACATGCGCCGCAATTTTAAATTCATTTTGCGATTTTGTGTGTGACCCAAGGTCAAAATCTTGACGGTTGTGCACACCTTCTACTTCGTCAAAACCATCAGGGAATTCATATTCAATATCACCCGCGGCCTTGGCATAATGCGCCAATTTTTCGTGTGGGGTAAAGCGCAATTTATTTGCCGGAATCCCAAGGACATTTGTCCACCACGCAATACGTGTTTCGCGCCACATTCCAAAATATTTTTCATCTTCACCTGGACGAACAAAGTATTGCATTTCGGCCTGTTCAAATTCGCGCATACGGAATACAAAACCACGTGGCGATATTTCATTACGAAATGCCTTACCAATTTGGGCAATACCAAATGGTAATTTATGCGGGGTTGAATCAAGAACGTTTTTAAAATTGATGTAAGTTGTCGTTGCGGTTTCTGGACGCAGATATGCATTTATTTCGCCATCTGCGACCGCACCAATGGACAGACCCATCATCAATTGATATGCGCGTGGTGGCATCAAATCAGTTGAACCGCAATTATCACATTTTGTTTGATCGCGCATTTTATCTTGGCGCATACGTGCACCACACTTTTTGCATTCAACCAATGGATCGGAAAATCCGCCTTCGTGGCCAGAATATTTCCACATTAAACGATTGCCGATAAGTGATGCATCCAAGCCTTCAATATCATTACGTGAATAAATCATTGAATTCCACCAGGCATTGCGGATGTTTTTCATCAATTCAACACCGTACGGACCATAATCATATGTTCCGCCCAAACCACCGTAAATTTCAGACCCAGTGAATATAAAACCACGTCTTTTACATAATGCAACGATATCATTTACACTTTTTGCCGGCATAATTAACCCCTATTTTAAATTCTGAATATAAGTATTATATTTTATTCCACGTTTTGCAACAGTTTTTGCCATAAAAAATGGGGGCCAAATGCCCCCGAACAAAAGTTGTATTTTTACTTATTATCTGGTGCAATTGCTGTAACTGGACAGATAGACGCACATGTGCCACATGAAACGCATTTCGTCGGATCAATTATGCATTTGCCATCTGGACCTGCAGTAATTGCCATCATTGGACATGTCGCCATGCAAGAATGACAACCGATACATTTATTTGGATCTATTTTATAAGCCATTTTTTTCTCCATTTGTTTTTTTGTTTATTTAATCTCTGTTCAAAAGCCCAAGTATATATTGGAACATTGCCACAAACGATATGTACAGATGCAATGCCCCAAGAACAGCCAATTGGTCTTTCTGGGTTCCGTCACCGATTACCGCATAGTAATTTTTTAGCTGCTGCATATCGTATGCTGTAAATAGTGCAAATACCAACACACCGATGGCACAAATTATTGTTGAAAATGTGCCGCCAAGTGTCCAAATCATAGATACAATGCCAACCAAGATTAAACCAATCATTCCCATCAGCAAAAATATTCCCAAGAACGATAAATCTTTGGCGGTTTTATAACCAAATGCGGCCATACATCCAAACATTAACGCGGCGATTACAAACGCCCAAACAATAGATGCCGGATTAACAGCCAAACCACCCCAAATAATCGGTGTCATAACAAGCCCCATCATCACCGCATACAAGAACAGCAAAATCGCCGCGGTTGTGGGCTTTAATGAAAATGCGCGTGCCTGGGCCCAAATAGAAAGTGCCAATCCGCCAAACAATAAAATGTAAAAGAACGCGGTCATTCCACCACGGGCAACCAACAGGTTGATTCCGCCAAGGTAAATTGTAACAAATGCAGTAATCGCGGTAACCGCGACCGCACCAAACATAAGCGAAAATATTTTCTTGAAATATAAATCTATTCCACCACTGCGCGTTGGTGTATCAAGTTGTTTTTTCCGTGTAACCATATTTTTCTCCTTGTTATTTATCAAATATATAATACAATATAAGTATAAATTCAAGAAGTAAACAAAAGGAAAAAGAAATGCCAAAAAAACCTGCAAGATATGATAATATCAATCGCGAAGAACGTGATAAAGGTCGTCTGGATGAAATTCATCCAAGGTCCAGAAATGAAAGAATACAAAGTTTGCATACCGACTTTGTGCAAGGTATCGCAAGGTTACAAAAAAGAATAGCAGATGGTGAATCAGATGCCCAGTTGGCCACGGCGCGTGAAAGATTAGGTAATACAGCGTGGAGTTTGGAACATCTGTACGATTACGATTTGACCGAATTTCATTTAAAAGAACTTGGTATTACACCAAGTATGGGGAAACATATTCCACGTGGCAGTAGGTAATGTCCATTGTCATAACCCCAATTTCGCCAATTGCATTTTCGGTTTTTGGTATGCCAGTGCGCTGGTATGCACTGGCCTATGTTGCCGCGTTCGTGGTAGGATATTTTTTGTTAAAACGCATGATGCGATCCGAACGTTGTGAAATAAAATTATCCAAGAAGGAATTAGATGATTTATTAACTTGGGTTGTTTTTGGCGTGATTATTGGCGGGCGGTTGGGTTATGTATTATTTTATAATTTATCGTTTTTCATTGCGCATCCATTGGAAATATTCGCGGTATGGCATGGGGGTATGAGTTTCCATGGCGGACTTGCCGGTGTTGTTGTTGCAACATTTTTGTTCGGTCGTGGTTGGTTGCGTGGGTTAAAAGTTCTTGATTTGATTTCTGTGGTTGCGCCAATCGGGTTGTTTTTTGGGCGCATGGCGAACTTTGTAAATATGGAATTGATGGGACGGCCAACAGATTCACAATTTGGCGTGTATTTTAACGGTGTATCTGATGTTCCGCGTCACCCAAGCCCGATTTACGAAGGACTTACAGAAGGGTTGTTACTGTTTATCATAATGGCATTGTTATACCGGTTTACAAAATTACGCCGTTATCCAGGTGCGTTGTGCGGTGCAATGGCAATGTTGTATTCCGTATTTAGAATATTCTGTGAACAGTTCCGTATGCCCGATGCCCAGGTTGGTTTTCTGACCACATGGGGATTGACCATGGGACAATTGCTGTCGGGGCTGTTATTTGCGTGTGGTTGCGCGTTTTTCTGCATGGCAATTGCGCGTGGTCGGAACAATAAATAAGCAAATTGCGATTTTTTCAAAAAAACACTTGATTTTGTGGTTATTCCATTATAATATACGAAAACGGCATTGGGGTTGTAGCTCAGCTGGTTTAGAGCGTCTGCCTGTCACGCAGAAGGTCGCGGGTTCGAGCCCCGTCAATCCCGCCAGTTTTTTTATGTTAGTTTTGGCCCTATCGTCTAATGGTTAGGACACCGCCCTTTCAAGGCGAGAATCCCGGTTCAAATCCGAGTAGGGCTGCCAAAAATCAAAACACCGCACGAAGCGGTGTTTTTTGTTAGATTTTCAATGTTTTTACGAGTTCGAAAGTAAAAAATTTAGAAACAATGCAAATAATTATTGCATCTTTTTCTTATAATCCGTTCCCCATTTTGCCATGGAATCTAAAATTGGCGATAAACTGTTTCCAAGTTTTGTCATACTGTATTCAACACGTGGGGGAACTTCGGCATAGACCTTTCTTGATACTAGACCATCGTTTTCCAGTTCACGCAGATTGTCAGTCAAAACCTTTTGACTGCATCCAATGCTGCGTTGCAATTCTTTGAAACGTTTTGTGCCACCAAGTAAATCACGCACGACTAAAATCTTCCATTTGTTTCCTATCAGCATCAAA
>JAEEQU010000058.1 GCA_016285415.1 Alphaproteobacteria bacterium
AATATTAAAAAATGGTGGGTTGACACGGAAAACTTTCTTTGCGTTTACCAAGAATTTTATAATTCAAAGCAAATATGGTATTACCGATGACAATATGTCCGATGTTTTCCAGAAATGGATTGAAGATATGCGGGTGTATAGAGTTCACCAAGACAATAATGTTGATGATTGGGAAAATGCGGTTAATCGGTTGTTGATTGCAAAATTAACGAATAACCCTATCAGTTTTGAAAAATCGGTATCGGTTGGACCACTTGCACCGTTTACCGATTTTAATACAGAAGATAATGAATTGGTCGCGAAGTTTGTGGGAATTTTCCATGATATTAAATACGCGTGGGTAAATGAATTCAAAGACAAGACCATTTTAACCCCGTTTGATATAACGCATTTGCGAAGTTTCTTGGATAATTTATTCGTATTTGATGAATGTCGTGATTTTAGATTGTTCAAGGAAACATGTGTTTACGAAAAGGTCGGTCAGAAATTGAAACAATACCAAGACCAAAAGATGCCTGTGCCAATGGATTATTTAATGCTGTCGTTGATAGATATCGCATCAAATGTAATGTTTAATACTGGGACAATTTTCACGCGGGGGGTGACATTTACATCGCTGTTGGCGAATCGTATTTTGCCGGCAAAGTATGTGTTCATGATTGGTATGAGTTCGGATAATTTCCCAGGTGCGAACCAAAAGATATCTTTGGATCGTCGCTATCAACAACAAGAAGGTGATGATTCCATCTCGGATAAAAACAAAAATGCATTTTTGTGTCAGATGATGGCCACCGGGGATGAATTACACATAAGTTTTGTGAATAAAGATTTGCAAACAGATAATACATTTTATCCATCTTATATACTGGACGTGTTGCAACAATATAGCGGTATCAAGACAAACGCAATTAAAATAGATGAAACGCGCGCCTGGGCTGAATTATATACGCCACGGGAACGCCGAAACAAGCAGGTCTATGTTGATTTGAATAAAGAACCGATTCCAGAAAGTGTAAAAAATACTATTCATGTTGATGAAAACCCAGATTTGCCGGATGTAGTAAGATTAAAAGATTTTCAAAATTTTTTGGAGAACCCCTTAAAGTGCTATGCAAGTCGGGCGTTTGGATTTGAAGAAGACGATGTATCGGGAAAAGAATTGGAAGATATCAAGGTAAATAATTTGGTTGCAAGTGGATTAAGAAAACGCTTGATAAAATCATTGGTGGCAAACCAAGAAGGTGGGGGCGGCCAAGATACCACCGATAATGAGTATAAAAATTATAAAGATTTATTACCAAACGCGCCGTTTGATAAAATAGAATTTAAGCATATTTATGATGATTTGGCGGGTTTTGTTGGGGCATGTAAAAGCGATGTTGCACAATATAGTAAAGACAATCCTGATAAAGAGAAATTAAAATTAGAATCTAACTTTCAAATAAATCTGCCGTTGGAATGCGATGGTAAAAAATATGTGTTGCATGGGAACATATTACTATGCGCCCATAATAATACAGATTTGTTTGTTTTTACTACGAAAAATATGGAACGTTTTTATCCAGATGTGTACGCATTGGTGGCCCAGATTGCGCAAGACCCAGATAAAGAATATTGTGCATATATAGTTGGTGATGATGATCCAATAGTCATTGCAGGTATAACAAAAAAAGATGCAGAAAGAAAAATAAACGAATTTTATAAACGCGCATTTATAAATGGCGACAGACGGCACATACCATTTTTTGACGATACGCTTGTTGATCAAAAAAGTAAAACGCCGAAAGTTAATCGCAAAAAGAAAGAATTTGTAACTTTTGAAAAGCTTAAGACCAGATTTATGGATATAACGTATAATTTTTACTTCATACCACACCAAGAAATGTTGGATCCAGACAAAGATTTGGGATACACCGAAGAAAACTTTTTGCCCGAATTTGCCGCCGCATTGGAAGAACATAGAAAATTGTTAGAACCCAAGGATTAACTATGATAGATGAATTTGTGCCAATAGATAATATCACAGGTTTTGATTGTAATAAAAATACTGTCATAGAGGCATCCGCTGGGACGGGAAAAACATATACTATTGCCCAAATGGTTCCGTGGTTGTTGGCCAGACAGGATGATAAAGGCGAATTTAATAAATATTCGTTAAGCAATATTTTAATCGTGACATATACAGAAAAGGCGGCCGGTGAACTGCGTTCACGAATCCGCAGTAAATTAGTGGAAGTTAAGAATAAGTTGGAATCTAATTGGGACAATCTTACCGATGAATTAAAAAAGTTAAAGGGTAAATTTGAAGAAGAAATTGAAAAGATAGAAGATGCGCAGATATCAACTTTCCATTCTTTCTGTCAAAGGGTGTTAACAGAAAATGCTGTTTTTTCTAATTGTTCACAAAATATGACATTGATAGATGAAAGTGCCGGATTTGATACCTTTATTGGCGCATATATACGGGATAGATTGGCAAAAAATGGATTTTTCTTGTATTTGTATATGAAAGACAAAAATCTGTTTTGTGATATTACAACCGCCGCAATAAACAAATATTATCTTGATAGAAAAGGTAATGAAAATAAGGGAATAATTTCTTTGACAGAAGTGGTTGATAAAGAAATAGTAAAAAAAATCGCCGCCGAAGAAAAAAAATACCAAAATGCCATAAAAGATATCAAGGCCAAGAAATCAGACAATGCGACCAAACAAATAGAAGCGGAAAAGCAAAAATATAAAGATGCGCTGTTGGGTATCAAAGAAGATGCAGAATTATGGTATTTAATGCGTGGGGCCGTAATAGGCAAATTTGATGAATTATATACCGAATTGTCGCAGAATGTGGACAATACACAACAATCATATGAAGAACGGATTAAACCGGTTTGTGATGCAATCAGCGAATTAAATGATACGCAAAAGATATTATTGGATGAAGAAACGGCAAGATATGAAGCCATAGTACAAAATATAAAAGCGGAACATCTTGATAAAACGCTTGAAGCAGACAAAATTAAAGTAGCCGAGGGTATCTCAGCAAATATAAGCAATATGATACAACAGGCGTTGTCCATAGATTTTATGCTGTGTTGGTTCGTGGCAAGAAATCTTAAAAATATTTATATGGCATGGCAACAGGACAAGTTAAATAAAGGTCAACAGACATATGGGGATATGATAAAAACTGTTCATGATGCGATAACAGAACCAGGGTCCAGGTTGTTAAAGCAACTAAAAGGAAAATATAAATATGCAATCATAGACGAATTCCAAGATACCAATCAATTAGAGTGGAACATATTTAGCCGTATATTTGAAAAAACAACAGATGGGCAGAAATTGGATCCAGAACACCATATTTCTATTGTTGGTGATCCAAAGCAATCTATTTTTTCGTTTCAAGGTACGGATAGGGAGATATATAGGGTTGTTAAGACGGAACTAGAAAAAGACGGGGATGTTAAATATTTGGATGTAAACTATCGTTCAACGGCACCGATGATAAATGCAACAAATATGCTGGTTCAGACAGGATTTTGTAACAAGATAAAGGAGCAATATAATGAATCAAAAGCGTCGGATGATGCAACGAAACAAATAAATTCGCCACAATTGAATGGTGTTACGATTAAACCTGTGTATATTCTTGATGCGCCAGCGGAAGATGCCATTTGTTCCAAAATAATAGAATTTTGCACAAAAAATGGCGATAAAACAGCATTGCAAATATGGGACAAAGATAAAAATAAACAACCATATATCCGCAATGTGTCGTTTGATGATTTTGCCATTTTAGTAAGGAACCGTAATGATGCAAACCGATTGATAGATAAAATGAAAAAGGCCGGAATACCATTTATGTGGCACAAAGATTCAACATTGTTTGCAACCAAAGAAGCGGCGGATTGGGTTGCGTTATTGGCGGCAATCCAGACGTCGGATTTTAATTCGGAAAATCGCAATATCTTGCGCCGAGTATTACAAACTGAATTTTTTGATGTTGGCATAGATGAAATCAGCAGTGAAAAATTTGATGATATTTTATGTCACGAACGCCAAATCCTTTTGAATTGGCACATGTTGGCGGGAAATAAGCAATATGCCAAGTTAATGAATGCAATATTTGAAGATTCCAAGATTTCAGAACGCCTTGCCCAATATGATAAAATACAATCATTGGCAAAGTATGTCCAAATTAGTAATTTTGTGTTGGATTGTTTGGTGTCAAAGAAAAACACTATGGCCACAGTTATTAAGACATTGAAACAATGCAAGACCGAAAAAGATTTTGAAGAAGATGTATCTGTTGAAAAGGCCACAGATAAACCAACCGTAAAAATAACCACTATCCATTCTGCCAAGGGGCTAGAATTCCCAATAGTATTTTATTTTGTTCAGCATAATCCTAATAGATTAAGGTATGTGCGTGTTGTGTACTCGCAAAATGGCACACCGATGTTAAATATCGAACCTAAAAATGAACCAAAAGATGTTGATATTGATTCTTTCCGATATGTGGCGATAACGCGCGCATCGTCGTTAATGTTTTTAATAAACACAACATATCGTAACAATCCTGTTTTATATCCTTGGGATATAAATACTTTGATTGAGCAGAGTCAAAAAAAATATGGTGAAAGTTTATTTATACATAAAGAGCAGCCACTAGCAATCAAATATAGTTCGGCATCGGATATCTTAAAACATGATGCGGTTTGTGATGACCAAGATGAAAGAAAGATATGCGAAAATATTGAATTGACGCACAAGAAATTATATAAACATTCTTATACATCATTGTCGCATCATAAAACCAATTTGGACGAGGATTTTAATGATTTGGTAACGGAAAAATCGCAGCGCATAGACAAAAATGAAGATGCCGATGCAATGGATGGTTCAACCAAGAAATATGATGCAGAATGCGGTGTTAAGGTGTTGGCAGATTATAATGCCAAGAAAATAAAACCTGTTGTTGCAAATCAGGAACGTGGTAAAAAGTATGGAACCGCGGTTCACGAGATATTTGAAAAGATTGATTTTGAGCAGGCAATAAAAGCATCGTATGGTTCCGAATTAAATAATATTATTCACAGTTGTTGCGCCCGTCATTCTGTTCCATGTTCAACAGATAAAGGCACACAGATAGCGGAAATAATAAAAGATACTTTGTTGGCAAAAATTCCAGAAATTGTTGGTGGGGTTGCCACAGGGGCATCATTTACATTATCTTCGCTGACAAAGGAAAGTAAAAAAGCAGAAATTGAATTTAATTTGAACCCAGATATAGAAAAAATACTGCGAAATTATTATAACGGTTTTATAGATTTGTTGTTTGTGCGTGATGTAAATGGGGAAAAAGTGTATTCTATACTTGATTGGAAAACGGATTTATTTGAGCAGGAAAATTATGTAGATTACGACAAATTAAAAGAACATACAGATGATAAATATTCTATTCAGCGTGTGTTGTATTCATATTGTTTGATTCAATGGCT
>JAEEQU010000059.1 GCA_016285415.1 Alphaproteobacteria bacterium
GTTATGGGAATTGAACTAATTCGCAAGAAAGTTGGCAAAGAGGCATTTGTGTTGTCTACGGCACTGATTACAGATTCCGCAGGAAATAAAATTGGAAAGTCCGCAGGTAACGCGGTGTGGGTAAATGAAGACAAACTCTCGCCATATGAATACTGGCAATATTTCCGGAATACACCGGATGATTTGGTGGAAAAATTCCTTAAACTATTCACAGATATTCCGTTGGATGAAATAGAAAAACTTGGAAAATTGAAAGATGCGGAATTAAATGAGGCCAAAAAGATTCTTGCGCATGCGGCGACAACTATTGCACATGGCGAAGCGGCGGCAATAGAGGCAGAAGCGACCGCGGCGGCATTGTTTGGTGGTGGCGGTAATATGGATAGCGCCCCAACCGTTGAAATCAAAATGAACAGCGATATGGGGATTTTAGATTTCCTGTGTGCAATTGGGTTGTTTGATTCTAAATCCGATGCGCGCCGTATGATAGAGCAGGGTGGCGTTCAAATAGATGGCGTCAAAGTTACCGATTGGCGTGCCACCATTTCGCCCAAAAATGAATTCATGGTTCAACGTGGCAAGAAAAATCACATGCGGGTTCTGGTAAAATAAATGTTGCGAGCAGTTGTAATTTTGGCGGTTTTGTTTGGGGGGGCATCCGCAGGTTTTGCGGAACCGTCCGAATTGGATAAAATTCAAACGCAAATCCGACAAACAGAACAAAAGAATAAGCAACTGGAACAACAGGTAAAAACATCAGATCGTGATGTTGCGAATACAAAAAAACAACTTGTTACGGCGGCTGATAAGGTTTCTTCTTTGGAAGAATTGCGTGCGGTTATCGCCAAAAAAATTGCAGAATTGGATGCGCGTCGTGCGGAAATCGCGGCGGAATTGGAAAAAAATCGCAGTCGCGTCGCAGATGCCAGTGCCGCGATGATGATTATCGCATCGCACCCCAGTTTTGATACAGAGAATATGCATGATTTTGTGCTAACATCTGCGATTATGACCGGACTTGCCGATAATTTGGATGAAAATATTCGGGATGCGGCGCAAAAAATTGCTGAACTGGATAAAATTCGGGATATGCGCGCAATAGAAAAAGAAAAATTGGATCGCACGGCAAAAAAATACAGCGATGAAAAGAATTTACTGGATAAACTGTTGCGGCGGCGTTCTGCGCAAAATGAAAAATTGCGTAATGAACAAATGGCGTTAAAGAAAAAATTGCGTGAATTGTCGGCGCGCGCAAAAACTATTTCGGAATTGTCCGCCGGCGTGGGGAGTTCGGAAATGTCATCAGATTCGCGGTTTTCGGTTCGTAAATTAAATCAACCTGTGCGCGGGCGTATCGTCGTTCGGTTCGGGGAAAAGACGGCATTGGGATTAAAGTCGGATGGTTGGCGTATTCATACACGTGCCGAAGCATTGGTAACCGCGCCGGCGGACGGTGTTGTAAAATTCGCGGACAGTTTCAAGGGGTTTGGCCGTGTGATTATTATTTCACATAAAAACGGGTATAATACGGTTATGACGAATTTGGGCAGCATAGATGTTATTGTTGGACAAGAAGTTTTGGGTGGTGAACCAATTGGGCGCATGAATCCGAATAAACCAGAAATGTATCTTGAGGTGCGTCGTGGCAAGAATGCTGTTGATCCTGCGCGTATATTCAAAGAAGAATAATTAAATTACATATTTTTGAAAATATTACATAATACTTGACAAAACATAAAAATTGTATTATATTATGGGCATGATGAAAGAATTAGATATAAGAAATCTTGATCATGGCCGTGAAACATGGACGGCATATTATGGCGATCGTTTTGTTATAAAACGGCCGCTGCCGACATTTAACGAAGATCAGCAAAAGGCCTGGTTGGAAAAACAGCACAAAACCAAAGAAGCGATTGATGCAATTCGCGCGGTAAATCATACTGTTTATAATGTTCCAGAAATGACATTTATAAATGATGATGAATATCAAATTTTGGAAGAACGCGCACCGGGTGAAAAACTGACACGCGACGTGTTTATAAAATTGTCCACGCGTCAACAGCACGAAATTGTGAACAGTATTGGGACCTTTTTGGTGGATATGAACGAATTGAAACCGGCATATGCGGAACACGATCATAAAATTACCAGTGAATTCAAATTTGATTCGTTGATGTTGTTTATAAATACGCGCATGGAAAAATGGTTTAAAAAGAACGAAATTTTACAAATGCGTAAATTCTGTGAACAGATAGATTCATTTACATACGATACTTATCAGGCGTGGTCGCATGGCGATTTGAATTCGGGCAATGTATATTATGATTATAAAACCAGTACATTGTCGTTTATTGATTTTGCCGAGGCCGGCTATCACATGATTTATGCGGATATTTTTGCGCCACTGCAGACCGATTTGCGCATTGAAAAGCGTGTTTATGAAAAGTATATGGAATACCATCAACCAAGTTTATGGCGTATGATGAATTTGCGTAATCTAAAGATGCAGGAACTGATGAAATATCGTGCCGAAGCGGTTTTGATGAAACGGTTCTTAAAGGCATCGCAAGACCTGCGCAGTAATCCGCAAAGTGAAAAGGCACGCCGTAATACAATTGAAAAGGTTGCATTTATGCGTGATCAGATTGCGGCGATATTGGCGCTGGAACAGAAATACAATAAGAAAAAATAATCAAAACCACAAATAAAAAAATCTAAAATCGTGTTGCGAACACGATTTTTTTATTATAAAATTGCACTACATTGAAAATAGGGGAATAAATGTTAAAGAAAATACTGATTTTATTTGCGCTTTGTGTGCCGATTGTGGCGGGTGCGGCACCAGATAAGAAAAAAGAACCGATTGAACATCTGACCGATGAACAGATTTATGATGAATTGAAAAAATTGGCCATGGTGTTTGAGGTTTCACGTGAAAATTTCGTGGAAGAGGCCGACGAACGCAAAATGCTAGAGGCCGCAATGAACGGCATGCTTGGCGCGTTGGATCCGCATTCGTCATATCTGTCCAAAGATGAATTCAAAGATTTTAATGATAAATCGCATGGCGAATTTGGTGGGCTTGGTATCCAAATTACGTCGGACAGGGGTGCGGTTCGTGTTATTTCGCCAATTGATGACACACCGGCACAACGCGCAGGGATTAAGGCCGGCGACTATATTACACATATTGATGATGAACCGGTGTTTGATTTAACATTGAATCAGGCGGTTAAAAAAATGAAGGGTAAACCGGGGACCAAGGTTAAACTGACGGTTATATCGGGCGACAAAGAACCAAAAACGATGACACTGAAACGCGCGATTATCAAGGTTCAATCGGTAAAATTCAGTGATAAAACATTGGCGGATGCCGAAGAAGATGCACCGCGTATTGGTTATATTCGTATTTCTGATTTTGGGGCGACAACCGCCAAAGATTTGCGCAATGCAATTTCAAAACTGGAAAAAAAGAAGGTCGCGGGTTACGTTCTGGATGTGCGTAATAACCCAGGTGGATATTTGACCGCCGCCATAGAGGTTTCAGATGCGTTTTTGGATGGTGGCGAAATTGTATCTACGCGCGGGAAAGACAAGGATGATGTTGAACACAGTTATGCCAAATCGGGCGATTTAACAAATGGCAAACCGCTTGTTGTGCTTATAAATCATGGGTCGGCATCGGCATCAGAAATTGTTGCGGGTGCAATTCAGGACAACGGTCGTGGAATTATTATGGGTTCACAAAGTTTCGGCAAGGGCAGCGTGCAACAGCAAAAGCCACTTGGCGATGGAACGGCGATTCATATAACAATTGCGCGGTATTACACACCAAACGGCACATCAATTCAAAATACCGGTATTACCCCCGATGTAGAGGTTTTGCAGAGCAAGGTAGAGGCGATAGAAAAACGCGAAAGCAGTTATTCCGAAGCGTCATTTAAAAATTCTTTAAAGAACGAAGCCGCCGAGAAAAAGGCAAAAAAGAAAGATGATAAAAAAGATTCAAAAAATGACGATGATGACGATGATAGGGAATTAACCGAAGAAGAAAAAGACGCAAAAGATTATCAGTTGCAACGCGGTATGGAAATGGTAATTGCGATGTCAAAAATGTCGGAACATGCCAAGGCCGCCGCAGAGCCCAAGAAAGACGAAAAAAAGAAATAGTGATTAGTGTAAGTGGTAAGTTGTAAGTAAAACGGTTGCGATTGCAACCGTTTTTTTCTAACCACTAATCACTACCACTAACAACTAATCACTTACACTAACCACTTCCCACTATGTCTGCTTTTGTTCCTGTGTTATATGGGTAAATGGTGTGCTATAATTTCCCCATATAACCAAAGGAGGTTTTTATGATAAAAAAATGGATGTGGTTTATTATCGCAATGGTAATTTCTTTCGTGCCGGGAATTTTCGGTGTGTTCTTTACACCGCATGGGCCGTCAAATGTTTGGTATAATGGTTTGATTAAATCAGGCCTGACACCGCCAGGGTGGGTGTTCAGTGTTGCATGGACAATACTTTATATTTTGTTGGGTGTAGCATTATACCTTATCATTGTTACGGTGCGGCGCGGAATAAATAAATTTAATTCCTATGTGTTATTTGCCACGCAATTGGTATTAAACGGATTGTGGTCGTTTATGTTCTTTGGCGCGCATTTGCCAGGGTTTTCATTGCTGATTTTATTGGCATTATTTGTCGTGTCGGTATGGATGGCGCGCGAATTCTTTGCGATAAATCGCCCTGCATCATATTTGGTTATTCCGTACCTGTTGTGGATGATATTTGCATTTTATATGAACGCGTATATTGCACTGATGAATTAAATCTTTAATACACGGAATTTTGGATCACCAATATTCAGATAACGCAGCCCCAGTTCTTCTATGTAATCGGGGCTGTAGTTTTGTAATAATTGGATGTGCCGATTTATGCTTTCCAATTTTGCTTGTTCGTTTTTCAATTCGGTCTGTTCTGCGTTCAGATGCCAAACGTTTGAAACAAAACGCGCAATGTTTACTTCGCCAAACAACAGGTGAAAAAACATAAAGCACGCAAAGATTGCGAAAAATACACCGACTTTGCCACGCAGACCACCACGCCATGCGCATCCAATAAACCTAAATAAATTTTTGATTTTGTCTTTCATGTATGCCATTATATCACACATGATACCCAATAATCAAATTTTTGCTGCACCAATGGCAGGAATTTCTGATAGACCATTTCGGATGATGGTTCGTTCATTTGCGCCAAATGTGCCAATCGTTACCGAAATGATATCGTGTCATTCACTGACGGCGCGGCATACAAACTGTTTGCGGAATTTTGATAACTATGCCGACGAAGGTAATATCGGTGCGCAAATATTTGGGGCGGTGCCAAAACTGATGGCGGATGCCGCGAAAATTTTACAGGATGCCGGCGCATCATGGATAGATATAAATATGGGATGCCCCG
>JAEEQU010000060.1 GCA_016285415.1 Alphaproteobacteria bacterium
TATTTTCCTTTTATTTATTTTTGTTTTCTGCTATTTTATAGAAAACAAACATAAAATCAAGGAAAAATAACAATGTTATATATTTTTGGGATAATTATAGGATATTTATTAGGTAGTATACCGTTTGGCATTTTGTTGACGCGCCTGTTTGGTCGTGGCGATTTGCGCAAAGTGGGCAGTGGAAATATTGGCGCGGCAAATGCAATGCGGGCTGGGGGGCTGCGTGTTGGGGCGGCGGTGTGGTTGGCAGATATGCTAAAAACCATTGTGGCGGTTTTAATTGGATCCGCGTTGGGCGGTGATGCATTGGCGGCGTGGTGTGGTTTTGCCGCCGTGTTTGGACATTGCTTTTCAATTTGGTTGGGTTTCCATGGGGGCAAAGGTGTGTCGTGTCTGTTTGGTATGTTGCTTGCACTTGATCCATTGATGTTTTTAATTTGTGGGGTCGCATGGTTGGTTGTCGTCTTTTCGTTTGGATATTCATCGCTTGGTGGATTGACGGTATTTTTGGTTGCATCTGTATTAGGGTTTGCCATCGGTGGAACGGTTGGTATCGCAATTTTTGCAAGTTGTTTGCTATGCTTGGTGCGTCATATGGAAAATATTGGTCGTCTTATTGGTGGTACCGAATCGAAACTAACATGGAAGTGGAAAAAATAGAAATCTTTTAGTTTTATTCTTTATTTGCGGTGCTTTTTATGATATAATATACCCGATATAGCAAGAGGGAGTTTCTTATGATTAAGAATTTTATCGCTTTGTTTTTGGTATGTTTACCTGTTGTTGCAGGTGCTGCACCGCGTGACCCACGTGTGGGTGCATTGGGAATGGCAAACAGCAATCGGTTCGCACCAGCACCAGCACGCGATAGGGCGGCGAATATCATGTCTAAAAATCAGTTAACTACACCAGATGTATCAATCAGCACAACGCAGGATCGTTCGCCAAGTATTCAGGATGTTTCAAATGTTCCCCCGTTTAAACCAGCGGCAGAAGAAGACAAGAAAGATTCACGTGAAGCAGAACGCGCAGCATGTCTGAATAATAATATTGGTGTCGGTAATACATTTGTTTGGGCCTCACGTTACAGCAACACTAACAATTATGCAACCATGCAAGAAGATACAGAAAACCCAGAAAACAATGTATGTTTTGCTAAGGTTGATATAAGAAGTACAGATTCGCGTATCAATTTGTCTGATATAGCCAGTCGTTATTTCCAATGGGGCACAGTTGTGAATTGCGGTTCATGGGTTGATGAAAGTATGTTGGAACAACGCATATTGGATGCCAAGAAGAAAAATCGTACATGGGCAACAGTTGGTGGCGCAGTTGGTGGTGCAGCCGTCGGTGTTGGTTCAATGGAATTGTTTGGAAACAGACTTATTGGTGGCAAGGTAGAAGGACAAAAAGCATTGCAAAATACGGAATTGTTGCGTTCACAGATGTTGGTTCTGAAAAAGAACAACGATTCGCGCCTTACCAGTATTATGAACGATTTGAAAAAACTAAAGGAACAGTGTGATAAATTCAAGAATCCAGCGGATATGCCGGACGAATGTACACAGTACAATTATGATGCACTGTTGAGTATATAATAGATGTAATCAGGTATTTGAAAAAAGCACCCACCATTGTGGGTGTTTTTTCTTGCCAAAATTCTGGATATAATAATATAGTGATAATTATGAAAGATTTATTTGAACATTTATTAGTTTTGCGTTCGCCTGGGATTGGCCCAGTGTCATATAATAAATTACTGCAGAAATTTGGTAATGTTCATGCGGTATTGGAATCTTTGTCCCCAGATAACAATTTGCGTGATGCAGTGATGCGTGAAATAGATACGGCGACCAAATTAAATATACAATTTATATTTGATGACGATGAACGCTATCCAAAAAATTTGCGTGATGTGAAAAATCATCCACCTGTTTTAACCGCACGCGGAAATATTGCGACATTGGCGTGCGAATCGGTTGCAATTGTTGGAACGCGGCATGCAACGGCGGCGGGTATGGAATTTGTTGCGGATATTGCCCAGTGTTTTGCGGAACATAATATATCGGTGGTATCTGGTATGGCGATTGGAACAGATTATGCCGCGCATATGGGTGCGTTGCGTGCGAATGGAAATACGAACACAATTGCGGTCTTGGCGGGCGGTGTTGATTATATATGGCCGCCGGAAAACGAATCGTTGTATTACGAGATATTGGAACGTGGCGTGGTAATAAGTGATATGCCCGTTGGATTTGTGCCAAATGGAACAAATTTTGTTCAACGTAATCGTATTATCGCCGGAATTGGTGAGAAATTGATATTATCCGAGGCGGATTTAAAATCAGGCAGTATGAAAACCGCGAATTTTGCAATTTCATACGGTCGACAAATATACGCAATACCATCACATCCGGCTGATTCCCGCGGCGCAGGACCAAATTCACTGATTCGGTCTGGTGCGGCAATTTTATGCCAAGGGGTAAAAGATTTCTTTGATGATGATAAAATAGTGACCGATGGACCAAAAAAATCCGAATCAGAAAATACGGTTTTGGATAAATTAGGAACGATACCGTTGTCCGAATCTGTATTGGCAGATGTTGTCGGAAAAAATATTATGGAAATTAAACGCGAATTGGTCATATTAGAATTGCAGGGTTTAATAAGAAAAACTGATTCGGGATATGTTCGTGTTTAGGAAAAAATATGTATATACAATGTATATACAAACGGCAGAAAACTGGGAAAAATCCGAATCGGTGTCAAAAAATAAATTTGAAAAAAATCATTAACATTTTGTTGCAAATGAAAATGAATTTTATAAATTGTTTTCACGTAGTCAGGAAGGTTATCAAGTTCTGATTGGAAGGATAGGTAGATTTAGGTTTTAACAATATATGTGAGAGAGTGAAAGTAGGAAACATAAAGGGATACTAAATATTATCGGAAAATTTAGTTCGGTATGATTTGGTATTTCTATGCAGGTGGCTTTTGCACACTTGTACCGGCAGGAAACTCTTTTGCAACAAGGAAGGGGAAACGTCATGCAGGCGACATTTGAAAAAAAACAGGTTGTTTCGGTGGACGTAATCAAAAGCGAATTATCCACTAAGATAGATGCGGCCGGTTTTTCTGCATGGATTGCACCACTTGAATTTCGTATTTCAGACAGTTCTTTGATAATAAATGTTCCAAATCAATTTACGGCGGATTTTGTTGGCGCAACATATTCAAATGTTTTGAATGCGGTTGCGGGTGAATATGGGTTGTCGGTAAAAATACGCATCGTATCATGTGCAAACGTAATTCGTAAAACCGCAAATGACAATAACACCCAAACATATTCTGCGCCGGTTACCGAAGATAAAGGAACCGGCGATTTTGATTCATTTATTGTATCCGAAGAAAATGCGTTTGTTGTGTCGGCATGTAAAAAGATGGCAAAAGGTACCGCAACATTTTCGCCACTGTTTATTTATGGACCGGCGGGTTGTGGAAAAACGATGTTGGCGGGTTGCATAAATTCTGCGTTTGATGGTCGTGTTGTGATGATGTCGGGTGCGCAGTTTGTTGCAGAATTTGCGCGTGCGTTACATGATAAAACAATTTTTGCGTTTAAAGATTACTGCCGTAACTGTGATACATTTATATTGGATGATGTTCAATGCCTTGCCGGGAAACGTGCGACATGTGAAGAATTTGCACAACTGATTATGGAATTGCGTGATGCAGGAAAAAATATTGTTCTGACGGCAAATACTGCACCGGGTAATTTATCAGGTATTGAACACAGATTGCAATCATTGTTCGCATCTGGGTTGGTGGTTGATGTTGCGGCACCATCACGTGCGGTTCGTCGTGCAATGTTGATTAACGCAGGTGTGGATGTAAAAATTGCGGATACAATCGCAGGCCGTATCAGTTCGGATGGTCATGTAATATCTGGTGTGGTTAATAAAATTCATACATACATGGAATTGATGGATGGTGCGGTTACGGAAAATATTGTTGAAAAATTATTGGCGGATACATTAAAGAAATCAAAATCACCAGTTGCGATGGTTCGTTCTATGTGTGAAAAATTGGGTGTGTCATACGATGCGATTTGTGGAAATGGTCGTGCGCGTGCGTTGGTGTTGGCGCGCCAGATGATGATGGTGGTATTGAAAACTGTGACAGGAATGTCTTTGTGTGAAATCGGTGCGTATGTTGGTGGACGTGATCATGCAACAGTTATGTATGCAATAGAACGCATTGAAAAATTAAAAGAAAATGATTTGGTTATGTCCGCACAAATTGCACAATTGGTTGAAGAGTATAAATAAAAAAAATTCCGATAAAATCGGAATCTTTTTATTTTTGATGACTTTCTTTATGTTTGTTTATAAGATTTTGTCTTTGTTGAATGAGGGTTTGAATTTCTGGCAGAACACGACCATCAATATGTGTCCAATCATTAGTGTGCAGTTCGGTGTCATTTGTTGGGTAAAGCGTTAAAATCGGTTTACCGTTAACATCCAAATATTCAATAATTGTGCGGGCGGTTACTGTGCCGATACTGTCAGATAAATCTGGGTATTCGTTAATCATCTTTTTTACCAAGCGTTCAGAAAAAAGTTTTGGAACTTCGTCTGTGACGTGTTCTCCATTCTTGGTTTCAATTGGCAATATTGCCCCATTTGGCATAAACTTAAATGGCTGCTTTAATAATTTTGCCATATCTATTACATATGTATTTTTAAAAGAGTCATTTTCTTTTGTCATAGCACCACCTCGGATTACAACGCCGGTAAAATATAAAGCATTTTTCGGAAAAGTCAACGATTACACAAATAAATCTTTTACAAATTGGGCGTGTTCGGTTATAAACCGGAAACGGAATTCTGGCTTTTTACCCATTAATTCTGAAACAATTGTACGAGTTTTTTCAGTGTCTTCGGCGCCTTCGTCGGTGCGTGGGGGCAGGTCAACACGAATCAAACGGCGGGTTTTCGGTGACATTGTCGTTTCTTTTAATTGATTTGGCATCATTTCGCCAAGCCCTTTGAATCGTGATATTTCAACCTTTTTATTCTTGTATTTGCCGTTGGTCAGCGCATCCAGTTCTTCGTCACTGTCCACATATACCGATTCGGTGCCGGATGTCAATTTATACAGTGGTGGACATGACAGATATAGGTGGCCACCATAAATCAATTGGGGCATGAATTGGTAGAAAAATGCCATCAGCAATGATGCGATATGGCTGCCGTCAACATCGGCATCGGTCATAATAATAATTTTTTCGTATCTTAATTTGTTGTCATCCCAATCTTTTGCAGTTCCCGCGCCAATAATATCTATTAAATCATTTAATTCGCGATTATTGCCGAATCGTTCGTCAGAATT
>JAEEQU010000061.1 GCA_016285415.1 Alphaproteobacteria bacterium
TGTTAGACGAACTTTTAAGCAAAACCGGAAACAAAAGTTTACTATACTTTGGTAATACTGATGTTTTAGAAGAACGTTACAACAAATTGGTTGAACAAACCGCAGAATCCCCCACCACAGATACAGAGTTTGATCCACAAGGTTCTGTTGCGTCCGTATTGGAATTAGAGTTATATACACCAACCAAAAACACAACGGTAACTTCCCACACATCTTCAACAAAAAAAGAAGGCACCAAAATCAAACACCAATACAATGCCAAGGCCGATATTCAAAAACAAAAACATGGATTTGAGGCCGAATTACACGCCTATCATACATTACAAAATAAGTATGGCGAAAAGAACGTTCGTTGGTTGTCCGGCAATGCTGTCAATGCTGGTGTACTGATTGGTGGTGGGGACGATTCCCTGGGGTATGATATGACCTATATAGACAATGACGGTAATGTACAATTTGTTGAGGTAAAAAGCGCAACCCATATTGGTGGAAATAACTATAGTTTCGTTCTGACCGATAACGAAGAGCAAACTGCAAAAGATAACAGGAATAATTATTTTATATTCTTAGTGTTAACCGATAAAATAAAGGTGATACCTGCAGATGTTTTAATTAACGATCTGCTACCAAATGCGAAAATAGAACAAAGAACCTGTTTCGTTCCTATATCATCCGCACTGGATTTTGTTTTTGGATCAGAATCATCCGATTAAAAAACGCCCAGATGGGCGTTCTTTTATTTAATGTACTGGTGCAACTTTATCCGCCAAGCCAAGTAACTGAGATTTTCTTATTGCCTCTAGCTCACGGAATTTTTTATTTCCATTTTGTCGTAAATATTCTTCTTTGGCGGGTTCGGTTAATAATTTACACAGGTATGCGATAACGCCACTGTGACTGTGATACGAGAACAATTTGCCTATTTTTAATGTATATTCAACGCCATATTTTATATCACCCAGATGATTTTCATCGTGTGGAATATTTGGTGTTAAATCCCGAGGTTCTGATTCTATATATATTCTTTGATTTACAATCGGGCTTTTTATACGATATTGCCATGCAACATCCCCCGCCCCCCAATTCCAACATGGATTGACGGTGATGTTAAACGGTTCTTTGCTTTTATACACGGCGTCCAAGATTTTAAATGCCGCAAACAATTCATCAAAAGAACAGTTGTTAAACAATTCTATTTCTTGTTGATATTTTTCTGGATAGGCACTGCAATTTTTACCAGTCGCCATATTTAAAACAAATGTCATAGTTTATCCTTTTATCTCTATCATACACAATATAGTAACAAAATATTTTTTGTCAATAGAAACAAGTGGCGCCTCACCCCATTACACCATTTATACATCTTAAAGTTCTGGTACTTTATATGACCGCGTTTTCCAGTATGGATACTGTTTTGTTTACTGGGTCTATTTCTGTTAATACGCCATATGGCAATATTATTTGCGGAACAGTATGTCCAAAGTCCATATTTGTTATAATTGGCATATCTTCGCGACCGTATTCTTTACATACCTTTAACAGTTTTTCATCAAAGTTTTTATATTTTGCCAGCCACTCTTTCTTGGCGTCCTGTTCATCCGCGGTAAAATCACCCCCAGGACGACCGAACAAAATGCCATTTATTCTTTCAAGAACGCCCATAGCCCCCAAATTACGCAGGAAATACGAAAAGGTTTCTGGGGTTGGCATTTCTTCACTGGTTTCAACGAATAAGATTGTATCTTCAAATTCGTCTACCGCTGGATAAATACTGGTTCCGTTCATCATGGTCAATAATTCCATACAGCCACCAATTAAACGCCCCTGAACTTTTTTCGTTCCTTGGATAAAATGATTACCATCGGTTGGGGTTCTTTGCCGCCATGTATCGTTTTTATCGTCCCAATAAACCCTGTCTACAATAAATTCTTTGGATTCTGGTAATTGTCCTATGGCGTCGGTGCTGAACAGGGTTTTCTTGACGCTTTGAACCGTTATATCAACAATGCCACAATTTTCACCAAACCCAAACATTGTGCATGGGCTGTAAAACGAAGACAGACCCGCTTTCATCAACATAAAATGATTTGCCGTTGTATCAGACATCCCCAAGAAAATCTTTGGATTATTGCGGATAATTTCAAAATGTTCGTCCGTCATATAGCGCAACAACCGAATTGTTTCATCGCCACCGATATTTGTTAGAATTGCTTTGACCTCTGGATTTTTAAAAGCGGTCATCATATCATCCAAACGCAATTGCGGATTATCATACAATTCGTTTGTTTTTAAAGAATTCGGCATTTCAATAATTTTTACACCAAATGTTTCTTCAAATTGCTTTTTCCCGTGCTGATAACGCGCCGGAAAACGCCCAGCCGAAGAACCAGATAAAGATACCGTTGCGACCAAATCACCAGTGTTTAATTTGTTTGGCTTAATAAGTTGTTTCATGCAAAATCCTTTCGTTGCGTTGGGATTGTAGCAAACAAAAAATAAAAAGGCAACGCAATTACCAAATCAGTAAATAAAAAATCCGCAAAAGCAGATTTTTAAAGTTTTTAATCTGGCGGAGATGAAGGATTCTCTCAGCATAAATGCCTGCGCGCAACCCGTAACGATTTTGGTGCGTTTTACTTCCAAAATCTACTTGGTTTCGAACCTGGCAACTGCGTTGCAAATGCTTTGTCCACACGTCATATTCGACAAAAATAAAATGCCCATTTGGGCATTTGATTTTTGTGGCGGAGATGAAGGGATTCGAACCCTTGATACGGTTGCCCGTATACCACATTTCCAATGTGGCGCACTAGACCAACTATGCGACATCTCCGAATACTATAAATTATTCTTCGTCGGAATCGTCATCATCAACATCGTCGGCAACCAATTCCGCCGCATCTACTTCGGGTTCTTCGGTTGTCAATGTGCCTTCTAATTCCGCATCTATTTCACGTGTTTCTGGATCAGTGCTGGTTACTTCCAGTGATTCTTCAGCATTTTCAACCGTCGGTGTTTCCTTGTAAGATTGCACAAATTCATGTCTAATTGAATCAATATCTAATTTGCCACTGGCAATTTCGCGCAATGCCGTAACCGTAGGTTTATCGGTGCCGCGTTCCACAACCGGTGTGGCGCCACCGTTCAAATCACGAACGCGTTGTGATGCCAACATCCCCAGTTCATATCTGCTTTCCACAAATGGTAATGTGTCAGAATTAGTTGTGCGTGCCATTTTAAATCCTTTGTTGAAATATATTTTCGTCTCGCTATAATGACGCATGGATGGCCAAAATGCAAGCAGAAAATGATAAAAATGATATAAAAACATTATCTTTTGGATGCCGGCTTAATGCGTTGGAATGCGAAAAGATAAAAAATATGCTGCAAAACCGCGGAATTTGCGCGGTTATTGTTAATACTTGCTCTGTCACCGGCGAAGCCGAACGGCAATGCGGGCAAACCGTGCGAAAAATCGCCCGCGAAAATCCAAATGCCGTTATTTTTGTTACTGGATGTGGTGCGACCCGAAATCCCGAACTGTTTGCAAAAATTCCAGGGGTGGTGGTTATTCCTAATTCTGAAAAAATGAAACCGGAATCCTATGTTATTCAAACAGCGACACCAGTATGCGAATTAAATGTAAAAAATGCAGATACCGAAATATCAAAGCAATTCGTTCAGATTCAAAATGGATGTAACCACGATTGCACATACTGTATAACGCGTCTATTACGCGGGCCGGCGGTTTCATTTGAATATACTAATATTTTATCCGATATTCGCGCCGCAACAAATGATGGTTTTGGTGAAATTATACTAACCGGTGTTGATGCGGCATCTTATGTAAAAATTTACGATGGCAAACCGTTTTTGTTGGCTGATTTGTGTGCAAAAATCTTAAAAGACGAACCATCGGTGCAACGTCTTCGTTTGTCATCGGTTGACCCGGCCGTGCCAACAATTCGCGATATTATCCAAATGATGAAGACCGAACCACGATTTATGCCACATTTGCATCTGTCTATGCAGTCGGGTTCAGACAGAATTTTACGCGCAATGCGACGCCGTCATACCGCACAAATGGTACGCGATTTGGTAAATCTTGGGGATGGGAAAATTAGTTTCAGTTGGGATATAATCTGTGGTTTTCCGGGCGAAACCGAAGAACTGTTCCAAGAAACACTAAATTTGGTACGTGAATTAAAACCGATAAAAATACATGCGTTCCCCTACTCTATTCGTCCTGGCACAATTGCCGCAGAAATGCAAAACCAAATCAACCACAATATATCCAAACAACGTGTTAAAATTATAACAGATTTGGCAAATCAAAATATGCGTGAATTTATGCAGAATCTTATTGGAAAACCCGTTCAGGTATTGGTTGAAACAGGTAATAATGCCCGTACTCCCGATGATATACCGGTCCACATTGACGGCGAAATTATTCCCGAACGCACCATTTGTGATGTGATAATAAAACGCATAGAAAATGACATATTGGTCGCAGAAAAAAATATTTAAAAAATCTGTTGGCAATAATGATTGTTGTTGTTATTATGCAAATTATGAAGAAGGCATTTATCACATTTTTATCTTGTTTAATTATGTTGCCCGCGTTTGCGGCAACCGAATTTAAAACCACCGCAAAATCGGCATTTCTGATTGATTTTGATTCAGGCGCAGAAATTTTCGCCAAAGAGGCCGATACGCTTATGCCACCGTCGTCAATGTTGAAACTGATGACACTGGCGGTATTGTTTGACGAGATTAAGGCGGGACGCATCGGGTTGGATGAACGCATAAATGTTAGTGAAAATGCCGACTATCAAAATCCACTGTGGTATCCGGCCAGTAAAATATGCCTTGTTACCGGTCAACAAATTACCGTGCGTGATGCGATTTTGGGCTTGATTGTGTTATCAGGCGGGGATGCATCGGTTGTGGTCGCAGAAAAAATTGCCGGTTCTGAAATTAAATTTACCGAAAATATGACACGCAAGGCGCGTGAAATCGGGATGCCAATGTCCACTTTTGGAAATGCAAGCGGCCTGCCCAATGAAACAAATATGATGACCAGTCGGGAACTTGCCACATTGGCATCACATCTGATTTCTGATTATCCCGATTTGTATCCAATGTTCGCCACCAAACGCTTTGAATTTAATGAATACAAGACCGATTGGTGTCGCGATTGGGGACGAACCCACACCGTTAATTACAATAAATTACTGTTCATTATGGCGGGGGCGGATGGTTTGAACACTGGCCATAATGATAAGGGTGGATATG
>JAEEQU010000062.1 GCA_016285415.1 Alphaproteobacteria bacterium
AATAAAGGTGAATATAGAATGATTTCTGTTGCAGATACAATAAAATTTTTGTATGATACAGATACAGATGCCTTGGATATATTAAGGTACACGCCGTATTCACATGATTGTGGTTATTGGTCTGCATTTAGTAGTAGTGTTAGAGATTTTTCATTTAATCATATTTTGCCTGTAAGAGAAATCTCTGCTACGGACGCCTTAAAACATGCTGCAAACGAATTTGAAACATTAAACAGAGAGCATGTAGCATGTATAACACCGCTTTCTGCGGAATATGGTTTGATTGATATTCCTGAACTGAAACTAATTCATGCGGACGCGTGGATGAAATTTGAAAATTCTTCCATAGAATTATATAAAGATCCTTTAATTGATATTAGGCAAATTGATAGTACCAATATGCAGCAATACATAGATGTGTTTAATTTAGGATTTTCGGATCATGTTTATAACACTCTAGAAGATGGATATCAAACAATTGAACGAAAGAGTTTTAATAATCCATACAAAATAAAGAAAATGGCGTTTATTAATTCTGAACCCGTAGGAATCGTAAGTGCAACTATCAAAAGTCAAACTGCTTACATAGAAGCATTCACTATCGTTCCAAAATATCGTATGGGTGGCAAGGTTGCAAAATGTCTTGGAACCGACATTTTAAATGTGTGTCATAAAAAAGGTGTAACTAATATATTTTTAATTACCGCAGCGGGAACAGCATTAGAAAGGTTCTATGAAATGAACGGATTTAAAACAAAATTTTATGGACGATTTTATACATGGAAGTAGACACAATGAAACATATACCTGTGCTTTTAAATGCTGTTTTGGATGCAATTGGTGATATAAATGGTGCCAATGTTTTGGATGCAACATTTGGTGCAGGTGGTTATACGCGCGCCTTTTTAAACTTGGGGGCAAATGTAACGGCATTTGACCGTGATCCAAATGTTATGGATGATGCCCGCGCAATTAAAGAAGAGTTTGGCGAACAATTCAATTTTATTCCATCGCCTTTTTCGCACATGTCGGAATTAACAGACAAATTTGATGCGATTGTGTTTGATTTGGGTATTTCATCTATGCAGATAGACAATCCAGCACGTGGGTTTTCATTTCGTGCGGATGCACCATTGGATATGCGTATGTCGGCAAATGGACCAACGGTGTATGATATGTTTGAACAATGGACAGTGGCAGACATTACAAAAATATTGCGTGATTTCGGCGATATAAAGCCCGCATCAGCAATTGCCAAAGCGATAAAAGAAAAAATGCCACGAACGACAATGGAATTAAAAGATTTAATCCATAATCCGCGTGATGTTGCCCCAACCTTTCAGGCATTTCGTATAGCCGTCAATGATGAAATGGGCGAACTGCAACGTGCATTGGACGCAGTACCAGAATTATTACTGCCGAATGGACGGTGTATTTGTGTAACATTTCATTCATTGGAAGATAGAATTGTAAAGAATACTTTTCGTGAATGGACAAGTGCGGGTGGCGATCCACGTATGCCGGTAATACAAAATGCACCATTTAAATTATTAAAAGCAAAGGTGCCAACAGAACAAGAAATTATGCATAATTCGCGTGCGCGCAGTGCACATATGCGTGGGGTTGTAAAATCATGTTGACCCGGCAAGCAAGATTTTTGTAAACTGAATTTGAAACGAAAGAAAGAAAGGAAAGAAAAAATGAAAAACAAATTGTTTTTATTAACTTTTTTAATCACCATATTCGTTGTTAGTGCAGCCGATGCTGTGTGTCCAATGTGTACAGCTCTCATTGGTGCGGGACTTGAAGGTATGCGCATGATGGGCGTCAAAGATGTAATCAGCGGTATTTGGGCCGGCGGTTTAACATTTTCGCTTATTGGATGGACCGCAAACTATATGCGTGCGCATAATGTTAAGAGTAAATTTTGGTATGTTTTGAATCCATTGGTTTATCTTGCGTTATTGGCAAGTGTGTATTTTATTCCACGTGGTCATCCCATTGTTAAATGGTGGGAAAACTGTATGTGGGGTATTGATCAATTCCTGTTAGGCGCGATTGTCGGCGCAGTAGTATTTGTGTTGATGGAATTGTGGTATTCACGGATAAAACGTAATCATGGTGGGCATGCCCTATTCCCGTTTCAAAAGGTTGTTATGCCTGTAATTGGGTTGCTGGTGGCAACGGGGGTATTTTGGTTGATAATTAGTTATCTGCCAAAATTTGGCATAGTCCTGTGTTAGTTTTTATGATTTAAAGGAAAGGAAGGAACAATGAAAAAAAATAGCAAAAAAATGACATTGGAAGAAATGGTCAAAAAGATTGACGATTCCAAGAAGGTTAATCCATTGGATTTGTCATCAGATCAAGATTTGTCTATTGCATTGATGAATCTGGTATCGCTGGAAGAACATTTTTTCTTTAGCGGCGCAAAAACAAAAAAGCCAGGTTTTTATGATTTGATAAATGTGGTTCGTGAAATGCGCAAAGAATTGATGGAACGAATCGTTACAAAAAATGGTGCCGAAGGTGGTGAGGTTTGGTGCATATCTAAACATCTGTTGGCGGCATCTATGCGTTTATACGAAGTCGGAACCAAGGCCATGGGTGCTGGCAAAAAACAAGATGCATATAAAATGTTTGAAAAGGCATACGAATTGTATTCTTTGTTCTGGGGACTGAATATGAATATGATTGATTTGGCGGGTGTAAAACAGATGGAACCAAAGTTTTATGAATCTGTAATGGTTGAAACACCTGAAAAATCCAAAAACGTCAAAGAACAAATGACAGAATCAAAGTCAACCGTGCGCAAGTTGGGCGACTGGGTTAAACGTGCCGTCAATTGTTGCATAGAATAAAACCATAGGAAATTCACTATTGACTCAAATCGCGAAAAAATATTATAATCGTATCAGAGGGGAGGAATTTTGAACACACAAGGGAGATTTTTTTCTTGTATTATCTGTTTATTAGCGGCATTTGGTTTTTCATACGATTCCTATGCGGTGGCACCTATCAACCCACGTGCCGCCGAATCGGTGACAACCAGTCCGCGTTCTTCCAATGGCGAAAATGTTTCGCGTCGTGCAATATCAACGACGCGTGTTCGTTCGGTTATACCCGCGCGTACAACGGGCGCAGCGCGTGGCGCGTTGACAAGTTCTGCGGCACGTACACCGGTTTCCAGCACCCGAACACGTGTCCGGATTGGTACAATGCCGGTAACAGAATCACGTGTGGCACGCAGTGCGCGACCAAGTGCACGTACCGGGAAAAATACAGTGCTTAGTACCAGTAATATTTCGCGCAGCGCAAAGATTCGCGCAACAGCATTGTTTAATGATGTCAGCAAAATCGGTTCTGGTTATGCCGGTTGTCGTGATTCATATGCAACATGTATGGATCAAATTTGTGGTCAGGCGAATGAAACCTATCGCCGTTGTTTCTGCAGCAGTCGTTTCGCGCAATTCCGTGATACAGAAGCGGCCTTGGACGAAGCAATGATAATGTTACAACAGTTTGAAGACAATAATTTAAATGCCGTAGACAAGACCGCCGCCGAAGTTAACGCAATGTATTCGGCCACCGTTGGTGAAGAAGCAATAAAAAAGGATACCAGTGCATCCGCAAAGAAGTTGGCAGAAATAAATGATTTGTTGTCGGGCAAAAAATCTGCAAGTTCAACAAAATCTTCTACATCATTGGGGATCTTGGACTTAGATTTTTCAACCGACATGGATGATGTTTGGTCAAACACTGCGGATTCTATATTCTCGTCATCAAACCAAGATTTATCCACACTGGAAGGTCAAGAATTGTTCAATTCTGCCGAAAAACAGTGTTCACGTTTATCACAGGGTGCATGTGAAAACGATGCGGTATTTTCCATGTCAAAAAGTTCTTATAATATTTTGATATCACAAGATTGTAATGCGTATGAAAAGAGTGTTAATAAAAAACGTGAAACCGTTGCCCAGGCGGTACGCGAAGCAGAAAAGTACCTGCGCGAGGCACGTTTAGAAGAATATCGTTCGCATAATTCTGCAGATGTAAACGAATGCGTCGCCAAGGTTCGTGCCGCAATATTAGCCGATACCGCGTGTGGCGAAAGTTATAAACGCTGTCTTGATCCAACAGGTGCATATATTAATGGTTCTACGGGTGAACCGATTTACAGCCCTCGCCTGTCCGATTTGGAAAAGACCATCAATTTAGGTGGTATAGAAGTCAATGGTCAAGATATCATTTCACAAAATCCAACATTTGATAAATTCTTGGAAAATTATCGTAAATATGTGACACGCGAATTGGACACATGTCGCGATATTTCAGATTTCGTTTGGACAGAATTCAAGCGCAACGCCATCATAGAAATTGCCCAGGCACAAACAGATAAAGTTGAAGAAGTAAAATCATCATGTGTTACGGTGATGTCAGAATGTTATAATACACAATCACAGGCATTGGTTAATTTTGACAAGAATACTGCGACTGCGGCGGGGGCGCTTGGGCGGTATGCGGCGCGTGATATGTGTCGTGAAAAGGTTATTTCTTGTGCGGCATTATTCGGTGGCAGTCAATGCAGCTTTGATGCACGTGGACATTTAACAAGCAAAGCTGATTGTGGTTTGCAATCGTTACTTGATTATGTGTCGGCGGTTGACGATTTAAATGTGGCGCAAAAATGTAACGAAGCATTGGATGAATATGTTGAACGGCTTTGCACACCAGATGACGATAGATATGAATATCCATATAACTGCAAGGGGTTATCACCAGTGCTCGTAGAAAATGACAGAAATAGTTTGCCGTGGATTATTCAGCAATATGCGTTACAAAACTGTTGGGATGCGGGCGATACTAATACAGAAAAGAAATTTGAGAATTTACCGATGCAGGTTTTGGAACGCGTAGATACGATACTTGCAGATATCAGATATGCGATGCGTAATACGTTGGGTGAAATCTGCGAAGATTTGGATGGTTATTGGTATGCATCAAATAACGAAGGCGTAAAACCAGAGGTTTCAAGTGCAGAAGAATTGCATCCACTTGCGCAGTTTTATAACAAGGTATCTGGGCATGGCATAAATGATCCTGTATTGGAACAGTGGGGTGTTTGTTATGAAAGTACACGCATGTTGCAGTGTCTTGCGTATAACGAAAACGCTGATAATCAAACGACAGAATACACAACGTGGGATTCTGGGCAGCA
>JAEEQU010000063.1 GCA_016285415.1 Alphaproteobacteria bacterium
ACGAACATATTGCCACAGTTGAAAATAATTACATTGTTGAATTGACTTTGCCTAAAATACGCGAAATCGCCGTACCAGGAGTTGAAGATATATTTTTCAAATTACGCGAAATAAATTTACCGGATACCGAGGTAATTCCCTCAGGTTTTTTTCAAAATGCAGTTCTTCGAACACATTAGAAGTTGTTAATATCCCAAATGCACGAATTCTTGGTAGTTCTTTTTTATTTAATTGCTGCAATATAAAAAAATTAAATGCCCAAATGGTTGAAAAAATAGGTTCTCAGGCATTATGGTACAATAATTCGCTGGAACACCTGTATATGCCAATGTTACAACAGATTGGCGAAGGAAAACATGATGGATTCTTTGATAATATTTTGCATGCTAATAAAGTTTTAAAATATGCGTATATTCCAAAACTACAGTATACCATGCCCAAGGAATATGCCAGATTACAAGCTATTGTGGCACAAAACAACATACAACAGATAAAACACGCACAACAAGTGTCTATCCACGAACGCATGTCCATAGCATGTAAATAATTTTCAAATACAAATTATAATTCCGTTTTTTTATTTATTGCAACGACCCGCCCCCATAAAACTTAAAAATAAAATCGGCACAGTGGCCGATTTTTATTATAAAAAACCGCCGATGTGGCGGTTATTTTTTTACATTAACGCAGATATTAATATCGCGGTTGCAATAACCCAATCCCCCGCATCCACGTGATTATGATGAGCATGATGATGTGGGCGATGGTGATTGTGATGATTATTATGATGCGCAATATGATGATTTCCACCATGATGTGTTACTGGTTGAACATGCACAACGGTATGTTGTTGTGGTGCATGATGCCCACCATGATGTCCCGGGGCCGCAACCGCAGAACCCGCAGATAAAACCGCCGCTATAACACCAGCCATAATAAATTTACTTGTTTGTTTCATGTTGTACTCCTTTGATACAAATTCATTATATAATATAATGATTATAAAATGCAACTATTTTTTTACAAATGTGTAAATTTATATAATTTTGTGCTTGCACGAATCGGTAAAAAGTTTCTATATTGCCGTATCAGTTCAACATATATTTCATATATCCAAGGGAGGAATCTTATGATTGTCGGTATTGGGATAGATTTGGTTGAATCAGGACGTTTTCTTGATTGGTCCGCGTTCAAAAAGCAACGTATATTTACCAAAAAAGAACTTGAATACGCAGATGCAGATAACGCAAATGCCGAAAAGCATCTTGCAAATTTTTGGGCTGCGCGCGAAGCATGTTTAAAGGCGCTTGGTACTGGATTTGGCGATGAAATCGCGTTTTCTGATATTTCTGTTGTGCATGATGATAACGGACACCCCGAAATAATGATTACTGGTGGTGCACGTACCGCATTAAAGACACTTGCCGGTCAAACCGCGGCTGTTCACCTATCCATAACCGACCAAGAAAATTTCTCGGCGGCAATTGTTGTAATTGAAAAATAAATTATTACAAATAAAAAAATATCACACGCAATCGTGTGATATTTTTTTACATTTATTTTTAATAGATTTCTTCGTGATATCCAACACTATATTGTCCACCATCATGGATACTTAAATAATCACGACCACCCGAATCTTCCATTATGAAACCTTCATCTGCTTCATCAATATATCCTTCGTCCGATTCGTATTCATCGTATGGCATCGGTTGTGGTTCATCGTAATATATTTGATCTTCTTGGTAATATTCCTCATCACCGCCGTCTTGATAATACAACTCTTCTTCATCAACGTAATTCGGTGCGACCACAGGCACAGATATAACATCATCTTCAAATATTACATCTGGGACATATATGCCTTGGCTTTCACGTGAAACACCATATGCTTGTTTCCGTGCCAAAACACTTTCTTCACTTTCTACTTCTGGAACTTCTGGTTCTGCCGCAACCATAACATCCGCAGGATTCGGATAAATAACGTTAATTGGTTCTGGTTCAATAATCGGTTCTGGCGGTTCTGGCGGTTCTGGCTCAATAATTGGCTCTGGTTCTGGTTCCACAATCGGCTCTGGTTCCGGTTCTGGTTCAACCGTAACAACTTTTGTTCCACCAATAACATCTGGTTGCTTTATTGGTTCTGTTTGTATTGTTTTATCAGCAAACGGCATCGGTTTTTTGTTGTTTTCCTTTTGATACAACCACAAAGTAAATATGGATAACGCAATCAGTAATATCAGCAAGAAATAATAAAACACCGTTGGTCTAGAATTCCCAGCACTACCAACTGGTTTAACCGCCGTCGTTTCCCCAGTAATTGGCGAAATAGGACGCGTACCATACGATGCAGGACGCGTGGTATTTTGTGTCACAGGCGCCGCCGGTGTGGTATTTGCATATTGTGTATTATTTAATTGACCCGTTCTATCCATATCAGCCCCCGTTGACTCTTTAACAGATTGTATTTTATTCAACACAGGTTCTGGTTCCTGATAATCCGTTGCTTCGGCATAATCAGACGCAGACGAATTGTTTTCAGAAAATGATAATGGTTGTGTAACTGGAACCTCGTGTATTTCTGTGGTTTCCACAGTTTCAATTTTTTCTTGTTTCACAACATCCGCAGTATGATTATCCACTGGATTCGCCGTTGGTTCCGGTTTTATATCTTCAAACGCAACCGGTTTAAAGGCGATTTCTTCATCCAAGATTTCTGGATTTTCGTCAAATAATGGTTTTACTTCTTCTGTTTCTGGTGTGTCTGGCATTTTATTTTCCTGGGGTTCTGATTGTGTTTCATAATCTGGCACGGGTAAAGTTGCCCGCGGTTCAGAATTATCTGTTGTTTTTACCACTTCTTCTGTTACTGTTGTTTCTTCTGATACTTCTTCATTTTTCTGAATTTCTTCTTGATATAAATTTGTAAAACTTGGCGCATCATCCACAATTTTCTGTGGCGTATCCGCAGATTTCAATACTGGCCGACGACGTGATAAAATATCACGTGCAACATCCGCATCATCACGCGCCGCATCACCACGACGAACGGCATTATCCAACCGTTTTTTCGCACGCGTATTTTTTTCTTCGGTTCTATCAATTTGCGATTCGATTTTTAATATGCGTGATGCGGTTTCTTTTGGCGGTTCACGCCCAACCTCACTGCGCCGATATTCAAGATCTTCTTTTAATTTTTTAATTTTTTGCGTTAAATTTGTAATTGTGCGTTCCGCGATTCGCGCAGTTTTCGCAGATTGCGCAATTATATCAGTCGCCGCAACCAATCGTTCTGTCGCCGCACGACGCACAGCGGCGTCGCGAAAATCGTATAATTTAATCAATGCATCGGTGGTATCTTGGCCTGATTCATACGCATCAATCAAATGCGCATAAAATTCCAACCCACCATATTCAATATCTAACTTTTGATATTTGTTTTCTTTTTTTGGACGAACATCTTCCAAATCCAATTTGAAATCATTGGACAAAACATCGTCCCACTTACGATTTTCATACGAATCCATCACCAGCAATACATACGGTTTGTATTCGTCAATCGTTTCATCTAAAACAACAACCAACCGGTCGTCTTCCCCGCGCCACGCACGAAAAACATTGCCGGAAATTTCATAATCCGTGGAGGTCAACTGATAAAATTTCTTTCTCTCTCGTGGCATTTATACGCATTTCCCCTTTGCAGTTTATTTCTTTTTCGGCGGTGCAAACTGATACGCCTGTTTGCAGTGTTCATAACAATATGGTTTACCAACAAAAACTGGTGCGCCACAAAAATGGAACCCTTCGGAATCAGGATCACCAATTGGCCAACGGCACTGATTCGGTTTTAGATTTGCCATTTCCAACGCGTGTTGAACGATGCGTTGATGCACACTGGTATTACGCCCAGTAATTGCGCGACCCACAACTTTCTTTTTTGGTTCCTCGGCTGTTTTCTTTTGCGGTGTAACTTTGGCAACCTTGGCCTTTGGTGTTGCCACTTTGGTTGTTTTCTTTTTCACAACCGGTGCCGCAGATTTCTTTGCCGGCGTTGTTTTCTTTGTTGCAGGTGCTTTTGCAGGTGTTTTCACTGGCGTTTTTTTCGTTACCACCTTCTTGGCAGGCGCCTTTTTCGCCACAGCCGATTTCCCAGATGACGCCTTGGGTTCTTCTATGGCCTTGGTATTCCACCCCAAACGATGCAACTTACCCACAATGGCATTCTTGGACATGCCTAATTTTTTACCCATTTCCGAAGTGGACAAACCCTTGCCCATCAGGGCTTTCAGCTTTTTTAAAACATTATTATCCCAAGTTTTACTCATTTTATTTCAACCCCAATAATTTATATGATATTATATACTATCATAAAACCGATTCGAAACGCAAGGGAGAAAATATGTTTTTATATACTTTTTGGGTCTTTTTTATATTGCTGATTATAACCGCGATTTATCTTGGGTGGAAAATAGCGAAAACAGATATGCGCCGCCGAATTATTCCGGATGCATATTTGTTTCCATTACTGATAATTGGCGCAATTTTGGTGACATTTTTCCCCGCATGGCCCGTGAATACCAGTGCGGCGGTCATCGGTATGACATTTGGATACCTAATGTCCGCAATCGTCGGGCTTGTTTTTGATAGAATTTTACAACGCCGCAACCCAAAATCTGAAAGCCCGATTGGTATGGGCGATATAAAATTGATTTCTGTTGGGGGGCTGTGGTGTGGCCCGACAGGTTTGGCCATTGCACTGGTGTTGGCGTGTCTTTTCGGCGCCGCATGGGGATTTTGGAAAAAAGAAAAATTTATTCCATTTGCACCATTTTTTGTGGTCGCTGTATTTTTATCTTTAATTACCATTACATTTTTGATATAATGCAATGATAAGAGAATAGGGGGGATATGAAAGCAACCCACTTAATTTATATTGGATTAATTGCATATTGTTCGGTTATGCAGGTGGCGAATTGCGCACAAAAATCGCCCACACCGTTTTCAACATACGGTCAAATTCAGAATGTCCAAAATTATTCTTCAAACCCATTTTGGACCAAGGACAGCCCATATAACCTGCGCATGCCAACCCCAATTTATGCAACTGGGCCAGATTTA
>JAEEQU010000064.1 GCA_016285415.1 Alphaproteobacteria bacterium
CGAAATTTTGGCAACGGTATGCGGTAAAATGCGCAAAGCGCGTATTTGGGTTAACGTCGGTGAACGCGTCCGTGTTGAAATGACACCGTACGATTTGGCCAAGGGTCGCATTACATTTGTTGAACGCAAGCGTGCGCCCGGTGAAACCCAAGAACAATAAAAACATTTAAAAAGGTTGCTTTTTAGCAACCTTTTTTAACCTTCACCATCGCCATTGCCGCCGGCATTTCCCCCTTGGTCATCTGATTCTTCTTCGGGTTTTGCCTTGCACAATCCCCAACACAAACTCGCGTTGGTTTCGTCATAGAAATCCACATTTTTATCCTCAGGATTCTTGGGGTCGCATGAATCTGGGGACGCTTTCTCAAAATCTGTCACCCATTCACCCCCTATTCTATCGCACTCTTTGGCCAACTCTGCCGCCATATCAACACGAATAGAATCCATCATCATATTTACATTACCCAAAACTTCGTTCGGAATCGTATTATTTGCCTCGGATGGTCGTACACAATATTGTAATGCATAAACAACCATTTTTTGATATAAACTACCAACATAGTCGCCACACTGCGAAGCGGTGGCCCCCCTGGCGCGAATTTCACCACCACTGCATTCATAGTTGTCAGGACACACATAGCATTTTCCACCATACAACCAGTATCCATCATTACAAGATTCATAAGTTCTGTTTTCCCAGCACATATAATTACCAATAACACCCAACGAACCAGTTATTTGTGCCCAAATATCATCCAATTCATAAGATGTAACAGACGGATTATCCGGCGTAGGTCTAATTTTGTCTATTTTGTCATAACTTGGATTATTTATATATGTGCATGCTGGATCAGTTGCATATAATATATCGCCTGGCGTATAAATACGACAACCATACGGATAACTGTGTAATGTATCGGACCCTGGAACACGACACAACTTGCTGGCATACTCTTTTAATGATGCAAGGCAATTTTGTGCGATTTTTTGATCGGTAATCTTGCGCATTTCTTCAACCAGTAATTGCAATCCTGTTGCACCACCACCATAAAGATTACTGCATGTGTTCATTTTTTCTTCGCACATTTCTTCAGATAATTCTAATCTGTCGCCCAACAATGATTGTTCTTCTATATTGCTATAATCACGCAATTGCTGTGTTGTCTTGTCATAGCATTGATTAACAACATCCATACATTCGTTTTTAACCTGGCGAATTTTGGCCTGTTGCCCTTGGTATATTTCTGTTATCGCCTGCCGCATAAATTCATCCCATACCTCGTCCGCAATATCACGACATGTTTCCAATTGCTTTTTTGCAAATTCTTTTTTTCTGTTCAATTCCGCAACTATTTTTACGTTCGTCGCACTGGTCAACACATCGCCCGCAAGTGAAACCTGACCATCCAGTTCATAGAAATTCGCGCTATAAATTGGTTCACCAGTAGCACGATTCAAATAGCGCCCTGTTAAATCAAGACAATGTACATAATTTGCACCGCATGCTGTATCTGCGGTCAGACTTTCACGCACACCTGCGATACATTCGTTTATCGCGGCCGAATTATGCGCATCATAATTTTCCAACCGCGCAATCATCATTTCACGATTTGTCTGGCGTATGGCGGTATTTGCACTTGTTGACTGTTTATCCAATGCAGATAACAGGGTCGCGCAGTCATTTTCAATATACATACCATATGCCGACATAACAATATTCAACGCATGATCGGACGTACACTGGTCCCGAACCAATTCCGCACATTGTGAATGCACCGCATTGTACAGTGATTCACCTGTTAAATTCGCAATGTTTGCACCAGATATCAAATCAGTTGTTGTCCATATTTGCTTAATATCACCACCGGCATCCAATTGTCCCGATGTAGACATCGCATTTTTACGCGTTTTTTGCAACACGTTGCTTATCGCGGTAATTTGTTTCATAGATTGTGATTTATCACGCGTATTAGAATATGCCTCTTCGCCCTCGCTGGCCGTCAACATTGCCTTGACTTCGGCAGGGGTTTTAAGAATTGCATCTATGTTTAAATCTTTGAAATCTTGTAATTGCGTAGATGTCTGGGACAATGCGCGTTCACGTGCCTTGACCGTTTCTAACTTTGATGAACAAATACACCGACGATACGTGTCGTTTTGTAATGCACAAAACTGATCCATACAGGTAAAATATGCCGTTTGGCAATCTTCGTACCCTTCATCAAAGACACTTGCGATTGTGGTGGTCGCCGCACGTGCCGTTGCCCTTGCACTGCGTGCTGGACGCATTGCACTTGCCGCCGCGGTAATTGCGCCACGTGCCATTGAATTACTGGCAACTTTTCGCCCTGTTCGTGCCACACGCGTTTGCGCGGTTTGAACGCGCGTTGCATCACCGCGTGTTTTGACCGTTGCGGAACGCGATGAAACCGCACGCGGCGTGACAACTTTGGTTGTTGCAGAACGCGATGAAACATTGTTGGAACTTCTGCCTTGAACCGTGGTCGTTCCACGCGAAACAGCGTCAGCACCACGACCCGCGGCCAACGCAGAACACGCGCAAAACGCGCACATTACAATAGAAACTATCGCTTTTTTCATCTCCGATAATATATGCTAGCAAAAAATGAAAACACGCCGCAAGGGATAATTTCGCAATTCTTGTATAAAAATTTTAATTCACAAACGAAAGCAAAAACTTATGCGGCTTTTTTGGCACCACGCAATATTTCTATTGGTGCTTTCTTGCCCGTGACGACATTTTTATCTATCACAATTTCCGCCAAATCCGCCTTGTCTGGTGCGTTAAACATCGGTTCCAAAAGAATCCTTTCCAATATGCTGCGCAACCCACGTGCACCCGTTTTACGCACCAATGCCATCTGGGCAATTTCACGTAATCCATCGGGTGTTATGGTCAGTTTCACATTGTCCATTTCCAACATCGCAACATACTGTTTAACAATCGCATTTTTGGGTTCTGTCAAAATACGCACCAACGCATCTTCGTCCAAATCAGTTAATGTTGCAACAACTGGCAAACGACCAACCAATTCTGGAATAATCCCAAATTTTACCAAATCTTCGGGTTGTACATCGGCGGTATAATTTTTAGATTCGCGTTCTTTCTTAGATGCAACTTCTGCACCAAAACCGATGCCGGCACGTTCACATTTACGATTTGCAATAATTTTATTCAACCCATCAAACGCACCGCCACATATGAACAATATCTTGGAGGTATCCAAACGCACCGTCGCTTCGCCTGGGTGTTTACGTCCGGCACCACTGGCCGATACATTGGCGACCGTTCCTTCAACCAATTTCAACAATGCTTGTTGAACACCTTCGCCCGACACATCACGTGTTAATGATGGATTTTCAGATTTACGCGCAATCTTGTCTATTTCGTCAATATAGACGATTCCGCGTTGCGCCTTTTCAACATCAAAATTGGCATTGTGCAACAATTGTGTCAAAACGCTTTCTACGTCATCGCCAACATATCCGGCCTCGGTCAAAGTGGTCGCATCTGCAATTGCAAATGGCACATCCAACATACGTGCAAGCGTTTGTGCAAATAGTGTTTTTCCGGTTCCCGTTGGTCCAATCAGCAACACATTTGATTTTTGAATTTCGACATTTGAAGATATCGCAACACTGTGCCGTTTATAGTGATTATAAACCGCAACCGCCAAAGTACGCTTTGCAGATTCCTGACCGATGATATATTCGTTCAAGAAATTATAAATCTGGGACGGTGTTGGCAATTTTTCTACATCACGTGTAACCTCGGTCCGCATATCATCCGCCATGATATCATTGCACAGCGCGATACATTCATCACAAATGCAGACATTACGGCCACTGACCAATTTTTTTACTTCGTAAACTGCCTTGCCACAGAAACTGCAAAACTGCTGTTGTTCTTTGGAATCTGGTGTTTTTTTATCTTCACTCATTTTATACAACCTGTACTTTGATAATTATTTTCTTGTTAAAACCTTATCTATAATACCAAAATCTTTGGCCTGCGGTGGTGTCATCCAATTATCACGTTCCATCGCATCGTGAACTTCTTTAACTTTTTTACCGGTAAATTCCGCCATTTGCTTGGTCAATGTTTCTTTAACCATTTGCATTTTGCGCATACCGATTTCCATATCTGTCGCCTGCCCCTGCAGACCACCCAATGGCTGATGAATCATAATTTCGGCATTTGGCAGTGCAAAACGTTTACCTTTTTCACCCGCCGCCAACAATACAGAAGCCATGGATGCAACCAATCCCATACCAATTGTTGAAACCGGCGATTTTATATAATTCATCGTATCCATAATCGCCCACCCTGATGCGATATCACCGCCTGGGCTGTTAATATACAGCGATATGTCCGCATTTGGATTTTCCGATTCCAAGAACAGCAATTGTGCCACAACTGCGGTTGCCATCTGGGGTTCAATTTCGCCATTTATCATAACAATACGATCACGCAATAAACGTGAATAAATATCAAAAGAACGTTCACCGCGTGGCGATTCTTCAATTACAACAGGTATCAATGACATAACTATATCCTTATCTTTTTGATTACTTACAATTATACCACATAAAATGCGGGTTCGCAAACATGCGCCAAATTTTATTTTGCGACAACGACCATTGCCGTACGCAACACCGTATCACCAAACATATAACCGGACTGCATTTCTTCAACAATGGTGCCCGACGCAGTATTTTCCGGTGCATCTATGACCTGAATCGCATTATGCAACATAGGATTCAGCGGTTGTCCCACAGATTCTATTTTGGTAATACCAATTTCATCAAATGATGATTTTAATGCCCGCGCCAACGACATAATCCCTTCGTCTTCGGGACTATGCTTTAATGCCGCATCCACCGCATCCATCACTGGCAAGATTTTTTCAGCAACACCCATTGCACGCGACCGCGCACGTGATTCCGCATCCAACGCCGCACGCCGACGTGTATTTTCCAATTCCGCCGCCGTCCGCAAATATTTATCACGCGTATCCGCCAATTCAGCCATCAAATCGTCCAATTTAGGTTCATTGGGCGATTCGTTTTTGGCCTTTTTATCA
>JAEEQU010000065.1 GCA_016285415.1 Alphaproteobacteria bacterium
TGGACGCGCGTTGGCAGATGGCATTTGGTCATACAAAGTGATAAATATTCGCAATTTTGCCATAAATGATTATGGCAGTGTTGATGACGCACAATTCGGTGGTGGTGCGGGTATGGTTATGCGGCCTGATGTTTTGGGTGCAGCATTGGATTCTATTGAAAATCCGGGGCAAATTATCTATTTTTCACCCCGCGGACCGCGTCTGGAACAGAAAATGGTGCGCGAATTCGCATCCACACCGGACAACAAGGTATTTACCCTGCTCTGCGGTCGTTACGAAGGAATTGACCAACGGGTCATTGATATGTATAATATTATGGAATTATCTATTGGCGACTATATACTGTCGGGGGGTGAAATTGCCGCGCAAGTTTTTGTTGACAGTTGCGTTCGTCTGTTAGATAATGTGCTCGGCGGTGGGTCAGAATCCACCGACGAAGAAAGTTTTGAAATCGGGGGGCTGGAATGGCCGTTATACACCCGCCCGTCAGTATGGCGTGGACAAAGTGTCCCAGAAGTCCTGCTGTCCGGTCACCACGTCAACATAGAACGGTGGCGGAAACAACAATCGGACGAGATAACTAAACAACGTCGTCCGGACTTAATAAAGGAAAACAAAAAATGAATATTATTAAAAAAATAGAACAGGCAAATGTTGAAAAAATGAAAGCCGGCAAAAAAATCCCACAATTCAAGGCGGGGGATACTCTGCGCGTGCATGTAAAAATCAAAGATGGCGACAAATTCCGTATTCAATTGTTTGAAGGTGTCGTTATTGCACGTGATGGTGGCGAAGGCAACACTGCATCTTTCACAGTTCGTCGTGAATCGTATGGTGTTGGCGTAGAACGTAAATTTCCACTGTACAGCCCGGCAATTGAAAAAATTGAAAAGGTTCGTATCGGTCGTGTTCGCCGTGCAAAATTGTTCTTCTTGCGTAAACTGTCTGGTAAAAAGGCACGTATCGTTGAAGATTTGTCGGCAACATCCGCAGAAAAAGCGGCAAAATAGTCGCATAAATACAATTAAAAATCCCGCGATTGCGGGATTTTTTCTTTTTTAAACACTATTTCATTTTTATGGTTTGACTTGCGCAACATGTGGCGGTAATATACATTATATGAAAAAGTTATTATATATTTTGTTTGGCATTGTTATTGCATTTGGTGCAACCGATGCAAACGCACTTACAGAACGCAAAACCGCAGTTATGCGCGTTATGAACAAGGCCGCCGGTAAACCACAAACAATATATGTACCAATTGGCACACCGGTTGAATTTGAAAAGATTTCCATACTCGTGCGTTCTTGTCGGCAATCTGATCCATTTGACGCAGAAAATTTCTATGCGTTTACCGAAATTCGCAAGATTGATGGCGATATCATTTTCAGCAATTGGATGAACCGCAATAACCCAGGTATAAATCCGGTACAAAATGCTGATTATGATGTTTGGGTAATGCGTTGTGAATAATTAAACACAAAGGGGGGTCAACATGAAAAAGTTTCTTAAAAAATATTTAAAGTTCATCGTCGGAATTTTTGCGCTTTTGATTGTTGTGTTTGTCTTTGTAATTGTTCCGCGTAAATCTGCATCATTGGAAACCAGCACACTAAAAGATTGGCAATCGGCATCGTTAGAACGGCGTATGGCCGCGGCCAAAATATTAACCGCAACAGATACGAACCTTGATTTATTGGTGGCATGCGTGGATAAAATGGCAACTTTGCCAGATTCTGCGGATATGCCGGTACGTGATGCAACAGAACTTTGCTTTGTTGGTATTAAATTAAAAGAAAACATTTAATGTGGCGGGCATTATTACTTCTATTCCTATTTGGGTGTGCATCTGAAACATCAACTGATTTTATCGGGACAGAATACCTTGGCGCGAAATATGTTGATAGCGCATTGGGTGAAGAAATGGCGCCTGATTCTGATCCGTTGATTAGGGACGATGCGTTTGATTGTGTAACATTTGTGGAAACAGCACTGGCCAATGGCGATGTTAATAAATTAAACAAAATACGATATGCCGATGGTGTGCGAAATATATTAACCCGCAACCATTTTATTGAAACAGATTGGTTGGAAAATAATTCTGATTTGGTTGAAAATGTCAGTGCACAATATGCACCTGTCGCGGTGCGCCACGTTACAATTGATAAGAAAAAATGGTTTAAAAACATATATAACACAGACACCAATTTTACGCCACGCAGTGTGGATTTAGAATATATACCCTATTCCAAAGCGCACAATATCAAGGTATCAAAACCAATGATTGTCTTGTTTATTATCAACAGCGAAAAAATCCGCAAGAATATTGGAACAGATTTGGCGGTACGGCATATGGGGTTCTTGTTACCAGATGGGCGGTTGCGTCATGCATCCCGTCGCCAAGGGCGTGTGCTTGATACCGATTTTAATAAATATCTTAACAGAATGGTGGAAAATAAAATAAATTTGGGTATAATGCTGCTGGATATAAAAAAATGATGAACGAAGAAACGATTATTAAAATGGATATGGGACCGGTTGCCAGTGATACGGCAACGGTGGGCGAACGCGCAACAATATGTTTGGGCATTGAATCTTCGTGCGATGAAACCAGTGCGGCAATTGTTGATTCAAACAAGAACATTTTATCGCATATAATATATTCACAAATACCCGAACACCAAAAATATGGCGGTGTTGTTCCAGAATTGGCGGCACGCGCGCATATATTGGCCATAGATACCGTGATAAAACAAACATTGGAACGTGCAAATCTGTCTATTAATGATATTGATGTTGTTGCGGCAACGGCGGGGCCGGGTTTGATTGGTGGCGTTCTAATTGGTTGGATGGCGGCAACTGGGATTGCACAATCGGCGCATAAACCATTGGTTGCGGTTAATCACCTGGAAGGACACGCGTTGGTGCCGCGTCTGTCCGCAACGGCGGCGGATAATTCAAACACAAAAACCAATGTTGAATTTCCATATTTGTTAATGTTGGCATCTGGTGGTCATTGTCAGATTTTATTGGTGCGCGGGGTTGGAAAATATGAAATGATTGGCCAAACATTAGATGACAGTGCCGGCGAAGCATTTGATAAGGTATCAAAAATGCTTGGTCTGGGTTACCCAGGCGGCCCAATAGTTGATCGGCGTGCATCATTGGGAAATCCAAAGGCGTTTAATTTCCCACGGCCATTATGTGATAAACCAGGATGTGATTTTTCATTTAGCGGTATTAAACCCGCGGCACGAACCTTTCTATCAAAACACGATGCCCCCTATTCTGATGAATTTATAAATGATTTCTGTGCATCATTTCAGGCATCTGTGGTTGACTGTATAACAAACCGCCTTGGTAATGCGCTAAAAAGTCAAATTGTTCGCGATGCCGCCCCACAAACATTGGTCGTTGCCGGTGGCGTTGCCAAGAACAGCGCGATACGCGCGGCAATGGAAACCCTTGCGAAACAACACAATATGATTTTTGCCGCACCACCAATGAATCTGTGTACTGATAACGGCGCAATGATTGCATGGGCAGGATTAGAAAACTATCAAATTGGAAATATTGTCCACGAACCAATTGCCCCGCGCCCGCGTTGGCCATTGACGGAATTATAAATCACCAAGAACCGTTGATTTTTTGTACATATTATGCTATGATTCTGGACATGAATCAGTCCAAGAAAGTTTTTTACAAAAACGCAACACAAAATTTGTTATCGCAAATTACCAAAATGGGTTTGTCATCTCAAGACACGCAGAAGGCCGTATTTTATACAAAACTTTTTCGCGAAGCGTTTACATACGACGAGATTAAACAATATACATTTATAGAACCAGGTGCAGACATATGGGATTTGGGTTATGATTCCGCTGGTTTTTGCCGTATTGCCAGCACCGTTTTTTCAATTGCGTTGGGATTTAACGATTGGAAACTTATGAAGGTGGATGCAGACCAATGGGACGGGGCCGCATCACATCACTATTTAAAGCATATCCCAAGTGGCCAATTCTTTGATTTAACCTATGACCAATTCGCAATTTCTGGGATGAATGTTCCATATGAAATCGGCAAACCCGCCGCATACAGATTATACCCAAATAATGACATCATGCGTTTTGCCAATGCATTAAGCATTGATATTATCGGCATGTTAAAAAAACAAGACAAAAGGCAATAAATAATGTTACCAACACCAGAACCTTTTGTTAAACCTGATATGATTTTTAGTGTAAGTGATGCGTCGACATTACTTAAAAAAGTCGTAGAAACAGCGTTCCCGGTTATTAAAATTCGTGGTGAATTATCACAGATTACGCGTGCGACATCGGGACACATGTATATGACAATCAAAGATTCAAATGCCGCAATGTCCGCAATTATATGGCGCGGAACGCCGGTAAAATTCGCACTTAGCGAAGGGTTAGAGGTTGTTGTAACCGGACGCATCACGACATATCCGGCGCGCAGCAATTATCAAATTGTTATAAACGAAATTGAAATGGCGGGCGTTGGTGCAATTCTTAAAATGCTGGAAGAACGCAAACAGAAACTTGCCGCCGAAGGATTATTCGCAGAATCACGCAAGAAACCATTACCAAAATTGCCAACAACCATCGGTGTGGTAACCAGCCCAACTGGTGCCGCGTTCCAAGATATTCAAAATCGTCTGCGCGAACGGTTCCCGGTTCATGTGATTCTTTATCCCGCAACGGTCCAAGGAACAACCGCCGCCGCCGAAGTTGCCGCCGGTGTTGAATATTTTAATCGTGCCAATAATGTAGATGTAATTATCGTTGCACGTGGTGGTGGCTCACTGGAAGATTTATTACCATTTTCCGAAGAAATTGTCGTACGCGCCGTCGCAAACAGCAAGATTCCTGTTATTACGGGTGTCGGGCACGAACCGGACTGGATGCTGGTTGATTTTGCCGCCGATTATCGCGCACCCACACCAACTGGTGCCGCCGAAGCCGTTGTTCCAACAAAAATATCACTGATTCAAGAATTGGATAACATGGGGCACAGATTATCTGCCGCAATGACCGCGCGCATTCAAACAACCCAGAATTTGA
>JAEEQU010000066.1 GCA_016285415.1 Alphaproteobacteria bacterium
TCTGTTGGTGATATTGAAACAAATTGTTACCGGTGACAGATCTGCAAAACAACTTGGATCATTTATTACCATTGCCCAGATTTCTGGTCAGGCCATGGCGGTTGGTTTATTTGCATTGTTATCTATTATTGCATTGCTATCGGTAAATTTGGGTATCATTAACCTGTTGCCATTGCCGGTGTTGGATGGTGGATATTTACTGATTCTGATTATAGAGGCAATAATCAGACGAAAACTTGGCGGCAAAGGCATGGAAATCGCCATTATAGTTGGTTGGGTTTTTCTGGGGTTTGTATTTGCATTGACAATGTGGAATGATATTGCGCGGGTATTTGGATTATGAAGAAAATAACCTTGGCTATTACAGCACTGTTTATGGGCGTCGCAAATGCGGCGACGGTGTCGCGTGTTGATGTTACTGGGAATAAACGTATGGATGCGGAATCTGTGCGCATACTTGCCGATGTCAAGGTTGGCGATAATGTCGGTGAAGAACGTCTGAACAGCATCGCAAAAAAATTACAAGAAAGCGGATATTTTTCCAAGGTGTCCGCCCAAATGTCTGGAAACGTGTTAAAGATAAACATCACTGAATCACCAATTGTAAATATGGTTACGGTTGAAGGTAATGACGAAGTTTCAACCGATGATTTGAAAAAAGAAATCAGAATGGCCGAAAGCGCCGCGTTTGATGAATCTGTGATTGGCGCAGATGTTGGCCGTATGTTAACCGTATATCAACGCAAGGGTTTTTTCGGAACAAAAATTAAACCAAAGAAAATTGAACTGGATGATAATCGCGTTAATGTGGTGTATGAAATAAGCGAAGGCCACCCGACATATATGGATTCTATAACTTTTTCGGGAAATAAAAAGTTCAGCGACCGCACACTGCGTGGCGAAATCTTGTCACGCGAACACGCGTGGTGGCGGTTTATGTCGCAATTTGATGTGTACGATGAAGACCGCATACTGTACGACCAACAAATGCTGCGTCAATTTTACCTGCGCAATGGGTATGTTGATTTTATGGTCAAAAATGCCAAGGGAACATTTACACCTGATCGTGAATATTATTCGGTGGAATTCGTCGTTGACGAAGGGGAAAAATATAAAATCGGAACTATTAACATAGACAGCCCATTTGACGATGTCCCAACCGAAGAATTGCGCGACGCATTAAAAATGTCGGATGGCGATACCTATAATATTGACGAAATAGAGGCAACTATTTCAGAAATGCGTGCGGTTGTCGCGGAACATGGATACGCATTTATAAATGTTGATCCGGTGCCAACAAAAAATGACGATACGCACACAATAGATTTGAATTTCAAGATTCAAAAAACAAATCGTATTTATTTAAATTCTATCAATATTCTTGGCAATGTGCGGACATTTGATTCTGTGATAAGTCAATTGACCCCCATGCGTGCCGGCGACCCATTTTCACTGCAAACAATTGAACAGGGCCGCCAGCGTTTGATGCGAACACGCTATTTCAAAGATGTTCAAATGATTCCAAGTCGTATTGCCGATGCAAATATGATGAATCTGGATATCAAGGTTGAAGAACAACCAACTGGCGAACTATCTGGTGGATTTGGATGGTCAAATATAAATGGTTGGATGGTTGATGCGGGTATCACAGAAAATAATTTTATGGGACGCGGTCAAATCGTTCAATTACGTGGTTCCATCGCCCAGTATCAAAAACAGGCGTTGTTCAGTTTTACAGAACCGTTCCTGTTTGGTCGTGAATTATCTGGGGGATTTGATGTTTCATATACAATGTATAATTATAAAAAGTTAACTGGGTATGATTACGATCGTGATTCATTAACTGTGGCGGGACGTTTGGGATGGAAATTAACAGACCATTGGTCGCAAACGTTGCGTCTGTCCGCATCTTTTGATCAAACCAGTGACCCACAACAGGGAAATGGTATGGTATCGGCCCGTTTGTATTCGTTGGGAACAAATCTGCGTTATTATAACCTTGATACAAATTTTGAACAGAATACTCACACTGGTTTGGTTGGTAATATGGGCATAACATATACTGGTTTTGGGGGAACGGCAACGTTTATGCGATACGGCGCAGATGCAACCGCAATGGTGAAATTCTTGGACGATAGGTGGCAATTAAAAACATCACTTGATTTTGGATATATTCAAAAGTTGGGCGATAATTATGTTCCGCGTGTGTATCGTTATTTCTTGGGTGGTGATTCTTTGCGCGGGTTTGATGTTGCCGGTGTTGCGCGTTGGAATAAAAATTCATATTCTTTTGGTGGTATGTGGAAACTGAACGGTTCAACCCAGTTAAATTTCCCGATATTTATTCCTGATGAATATCAGATTAAGGGTTTTGTGTTTACTGATTATGGTATTTTGGGCGACCCAGACGTGCCAAAGGGTCAAGAACACGCGGCATATTTAAAAGAAATTGGTTCGGGATGGCGCACATCTGCGGGGTTTGGTATTTATTGGAACACACCTATGGGACCAATGAATTTCAGTTGGGGATGGCCAATGCGCATAGATAAAAATGATAGAGAACGTCGTTTCTTGTTGTCGTTTGAAACACAGTTTTAATGCATTATTTACACTTGACCAAGCGCGCGCGATTTTTTTATAATCAAAGTAATTCAGGGGGAAAGAAATGAAGAAAATTATATTGGGAATCTTTGTAGTATTGGCATTGGCGGGTTGTGGCCAGATTTATGATCGCGAACCTGTTGGGGTCGGATACGATACAAATGAATTAAAATTAAGTCCATGTGCATGCATCATGGTATATCGCGGATAATGCCGTGATATTGCGTGTCTGACATACTTGCTGGAGAGAGGAAACCATGGCATACCCAGATGATTTTGATACATCTGCTTTTCCGGCGGGAAAACGAATTGCAGTTTCCCGAACGGCTGGTATTTGGATTATGGTTTCATTTTTGCTAATTATTTTATCATGCTTGGCGATACCATGGATAATTAACAACAAAATGGTTGAACCATTTGTGATTTATGTTGATGGGCCACACGGCCAATGGCGGTTGGTTGGTCGCCAAAGCGCGCGTCAGGAAATTCCATATTATACATCTATGCAACGCGCATTGGTTGCCACATTTGTTCAAGAGTGGTTTTCACTGTCCGATGACCCAGATAGAAATGCGGAACATTGGTCGCAATGCGATCGCAAAACGGTTTGTGCAAATCGCGTAGAAACCTCGCTGTTTGGGTATACCGAATGCGGTATATATTGTCTTGCCGATGAAACACTGTATCGGACATTTACAGACAAGGTTTTGCCGTTGTATCAAACGACCGCATCTTTTGGAGAACGTTGGTTTATAAACCCGACAAAGATTTTTGTTATGCAAAATGGCGACATTACCGAATCTGGTGGTTTGTGGATTGCGCGTGCAAATGTCCGTTCCAGTTTAAATGGTGAATTTAAAATCGTCGCATATGTTCGGGTTGTTCGTGACATGGAAAATTATCCACAAACACTTGGGTATTCTATCGCAGAATTTAATGCATATAGGGAGCAATAATGCGCAAATTACTTGGCTATCTTATTGGTCTGTTGATAATGTTGGGTGTGTTTGCATCGCTGTATTTGGCGGGCGCGATATATGACACAAGCGACCGCATTACAATTGAACCTTATTTCTTGCGCCAGGGTTTATTGGCCGCCGATCAGGTCGGCAAACCACAACCTTTGTCTGAAGTGCAGAATAAAAAGTTAAAAGTTTGGTTGATTCAAAAATATGTACATGAATATTTGTACATAGAACCCGGCGAAGCCAATATTGAACAACGTATGGCTGGTAATTCTGTGTTGGCATATATGTCTACAATCGGTTCATTTGAAAAGTGGAAAAATGGTATGGCAAAAAAGATTCAAGAAGCCGCGCGCAACGGTATTCGCCGTACCGTATATGTTTATGACGAAATTTTATCGGACCCCGACAACAGCGATTATTTGCGGGTTGATTATGAAACAAAAACGTGGTATAAACCAAATGATATGAACGAAGTCCCAACCGTAAAGCATGGAACGATGTATCTTAATGTTGAATATACTGGTCAGTTATATAAACAGATAGAAGAAATTCAGGACGCATTACGTGCGGGCAAAGATCCGGCAATTGTGTTTGTGTTCTATGTGACCGACGCAATTATTGACGAGAAATAATATGAAACGCATATTTGTTTTTTTTACCGCGCTGTGTTCCATACTGGTTATGGGCCGATTTGGTTTTGCAGACGAATGGGATTATGATGAAATGGCGGCTGGCGACACAGAAAGTGCAGATTTTAGCGAATATGCCATTGAAACCAATGCCGATGATGATAATACTGAATGTCGCATGACAACCATAAAATTAAACGACGGTGCGTCACCAGTTGCCGCGGGCAGTTTTGATATTGCGGGAATTATGTTGGGGATGACATTTGACGAAGCACAAATGATCGCACGTGAAACAGGTCTGTATAAAAATCGGGACAAAGACAGCGTCGTTTATGCGATTCACAAAGATTGGAAATATAATCTTGATTACGAATGCCGTCAGAATAAAATTTATGTTCCGGCAAAATTGGATCAGTGTATAAAATCTTTGGCGCGTGGTCGTGGTGTGATGTACGCATCTGAATTACATTTGGTGCGTGATGTTACTGGCGAAACCATAGACGTTTATTTCACCAGCAATGCCACCAACAATGTCGTTTGGAAAATTGTTTATAAAAATGATGCCAACGAAGAAGAAGGTGCAGACGAAAAATTTGAAAATCAAAAGAACAAAAAAATTATGGTATGGTGGCAAAGCGTTTTGGATAAATATGGTGTACCGAACGCGGGCAATGACCAATGGGCCAGTTCGGACAACGGTTACGA
>JAEEQU010000067.1 GCA_016285415.1 Alphaproteobacteria bacterium
ATTAGGTTGATATGTCGGAACACGTTGCCCGATGATATCTGATTTCACATTTTTTAGGAATATACGAACGATATCCGCCGCCAATTTCAATTTTTCGGTATCCGATTTTTGTTCCCAATTCTTAAAACGCCCCGCAATTTCTTTGTCATTGCATGTGTTAATAAATTGGTCTGTCATATAGTCCGAAAATTTTTCGCACTTGGCACGGTCTATGTCGCCCGCGACATCCGCAATTTGTTCTTTGCGATATGCCATCCATTTTTCAGGTGATTCCAGGGATCTATATAATTTATCAAAATCTATTTTTTTCTTTGTCATGGCGACCTCCTTTGTTTTTTTATGGGCCGTCCCCCAACAGTTTTATATATAGGTAAAAATATTCTATTTTCAAGTGGCGGTTTTATATTATTTCATATAAAAAAATTGCGTTGCTTTTATAACGCGTATGTGATAATTTTCCTTTGTCATGAGAGAGAATAAAATCCAACATAAATTAAACAAGATTGAACGAATACTTATCAGTTTTTCGGTATTTCATGGCATTGCGCAATTATTTTTAGGAACATTTGTACTATCGTTTTTGATACGCAATTCAATTAATGAATTTATATCTGTGTCATTATATGACCTGTTCTTTTATCTTGCCATTATGCTGTCGTTTGTATTCATGATAGACCGATGCAAACACGGAAATATCAAGATTATTTTTGGTTCGCATATCCTTGTACAATTAACTTTAATCATTTTAATCGCGTTGCTGGGCGTCCATGCGGCAAATTGGGTTATGATTTTGGGTATGCTATATGGTGTGCAACACGCATTGTATGCCATGGCCCAGCAACAGATGATTATAGATAAAGTGTCCGTGCGTCGTATGATGTTTTTCTATGGCACAGATACCGCGGTCGCAAATATTGTAAAAATACTGATTCCAATTACGTTGGGTGCATTAATAACCATTGGTTCGTTGCAGAATATTGCATGGGTTATGGTGGTTATGGGCGTGATTGAATTTGGATTATTAGTTATGATGCCACCAATAGAAAACCGTTCTACAATCCAATCTGATTTGGTCGGATTTATGCGTAAATCGGTTGATACACCATGTATTCGCACACTGTTTACGGCGGAATTTCTGCGTGGATTGGCATATGAATTAGAAACTGTTGGGGTATTGTATATCGTATATGTATTCCATACAGACATGAACCTTGGGGCATGGACGACGGTTTTTGCACTTCTTACCGCGGGTGCAACGTGGCTGTTTGGACGTTTTTGTTCAAAACGCGATTTTAAATGGGTGATTGGTCTGTGTTCTATATTGATGATGGGGGCAATAATCTGCCTGATGTCAGATGTTAATCGGTTTAGCACATTGGCCTATGCGGGAACCGTGGCATTGGGAATCGCCATGATGGACCAAATTTTGTCGGTAAATGTATTAAACCTTGCCAAGACAAAATTTGTAACCCAAAAATATCGCACAGAATACCTTGCGGCGCGCCAGATTGTGTCATTTGTTGGTCGTTGGGGTGGAATTATTGCTTTGATGTATATTGGGGTGTTTGGCGGGTATGGTATGTTACCATATCTGCTTGTATTACTTGCCCTTGCCCGAATAATAGCGGCATTTATGTTTGCACAACTCGGAAAATATACCGAAAATGATTAAATTGGCATACTTATGTTCTATGGCCAGTGTCATTTAATAATTTAGCCAAATCAACCTTAGACCATGGCGTTAAAATATCTTCATCTGTTAGCCAACCATATTCTGTTTTGCACCATCTGGGGCCGTCGTTTATCAGGTCGGTTAACATTTTTACCAGCATCGGATATTCTGGATTTTGTCTTAATTTTTCTAATGCTGTGGCAAAATCTTGCTCTAATCTGGCGGCATTACGATGCAACACGATATCTAAATATGGGCCGCTATACGCCTTGATTCCGCCCTGTTCTAATTTATCCGCATAGTTTAATATTTCTGTTGCTTCTTGTGCTTGATCAGAAGCGTATTCATCCGAATCTAAATATTTTTGCACAAATTGCAATTTAATTTGCGCTTGTACTCTTTTGGATTCAATAAATTTCTTAAACAAATCCTGATAACTTTGATATACATTTATGTGTTCTTTTCCCAATATCAGATTTACCAAAAGATTGGTTGTTGATGCGCAACAAATCTCATATATTTTTTCTATATCATTTGTTTCGCATAACCGAATGATATCCAGCCAATCAATGCCCCGTTGTTCAAATTGATATTCCAGCGTTTCCCAATGCACTTTCTCGCCACTGTGTCCCTTTATTCCATGTGCACGTGCGGTTTCGGCAACTTTATTGGAATTGGCATCTTCATGAGATTCGACATATTCATAGCCCATTTTTTTCATCGTCATATGAACAACCATCTTGCGCAGGTGTGTTGTCAAAAGCGCATTTTTACGTTTTTCCAGTATTATACGTAAAATTGCACTTTTTTCCTGTTGGGTTTCAGCATGTTTATAAAGATCTCGTATCATATCGCTTTCGGTTTCCAACAGCTCTCTAATTTCGTATTCCGCAAAATCAGCATTTTTATATTTTGTGTATTCGTAACGTAGCGACGGTCCAAAATATGATAAAATTAGTTCAATTTCTTCATCTGTAAAATCACTTGTTTTATATGTTGATATTTCATCCCCAACACTAAACAAGGTATCATTATTTGGGCATACAATACGCGTTCCCTTGGGTAAAATCATACCGGTATCTGGGTTTGGCATAAAATAAGTATCTGCACTTGCCACAACCTTTGGATTACCATTTAATTCAACAAGTTTATTATATGGAATTAATATAACAAATTGGGATGCATCCCAATTACCACCCAAATGACTGCCAACAATTTGATTTAATGTAAAATGAACGGTTGCGCGGGCATATTTATAATCTGTTGCCATACCCGTTGTTGGAATATATAATTCGCCATTTTCGTTGCTGCGGGGCATATAGTTTGTGGCATGCACACACAGCCAATTATCCATATTGGACATGTCTGGCTGTTTTGTGGGGTTATTTATATCCTGAATCGCGGTTTCAAAATCTTCTATCGTTGACATATTTTTCCCCTGACATTCTGCTCATATTTATTTAATTGGAATTATATCATAAATTTCCTATAAAAACTAGTACTGAGACAAAAATCACCCACAATTGTGGGGGAATCATTTTAACAAGACCTATAACATATTACAATTTTTTTATCAATAACTTACCAGCGGCAGAACCAGGTGTCATAAACATACCCACCGCGGTCCCCCTTGTGCGATAAAACACAACATTATCCGCACATTCTTTATCCAAATCATCAAAAGTTATTTTTTTCCCGTGACAATTAAATGTTATTCCTTCTAACAACTGGGTTATTTGTTTTACAGCGCGTCCAACAATTAACACTTTGTCTTTATTAATAACCCCAGGAATAACGACCGTTTGTAGAAAATCAACCATTGCTTTTACCGACGGCAACTGTTTAATTACATCATTGTGTTTGCCATCCCATTTACTAGAGTGATATGGACACAATTCTAAATCACAAACTTTTTGTGCTATTCTTTTTATTGCCTTATTTCTATCCCCATATTTTGTCTCTAGCAAATTGGCAACCTCATAAAACTTATGATGAGAAATGGGTTGTTTTTTGCCATTAGGTAATCTATCTACCTTCTCAATCCAATATAACGCGCCACCTGTCCCAGATAACATCGGATTAAGGTAATAAAATGGGTAATCTGTTTCCTTTTGTTGCACGCAATCATCAGCCAATTTTTTCAAGGTTTCGTTTTGCCAATTTACATATTCATCTGCGTCAACCCCAGGATTTAATGTGACGATATAAATATCTGCATCTAAGTCCCCAACGAACGGCTCTGCTCGTAATTGCGAATGCAATAAAAAATCATTTGGATTTGTTTTCCACTCTGATTCAGATATTAATAAATTCGCATCTTTTAAAATTTGATAATCTTGCTCTGCAATACTAGTTTTTCCAACAATATTATCTTCGTAAACATGTGCATTTTTCCAAAAATCACCCAAATTTGACATATATTAACTTTTTGTTTAATTAAAAGATGATTAAAATATTCTGGCGGAGATAGGGGGATTCGAACCCTCGATACAGTTTCCTGTATACGCGATTTCGAGTCGCGCGCATTCAACCAGCTCTGCCATATCTCCGGTGCCGGCATTATACACAACCTAAGATGTTTTGCAAGGTGAAAGTTCAAAATGTTATATATTTTAGGTAGTTTGACTTTCTTGGAAAATTTTTATATTGTTAACACTAAGAAACAGGTGTTTATATAATGTCCGGATTCTATAACGATGTTTATAAAATTGTAGAAAAAATTCCATATGGGCGTGTCGCCACATTTGGTCAAATTGCGTGTATGATTGGGCGACCGCGTATGGCGCGTTTCGTTGGATATGCATCAAATAATAAAAAGTATTGGCATCTGCCGTGGCATCGCGTAGTTTTTCGCGATGGAACACTGATTGGCGAACCGTATCGTGATATGCAGTACCGAACTCTGAAATCCGAAGGCGTAAATTTTACACGCGACCGGCGCGTAAAATTACCCGATTTTCAGTGGCATCCCGAAAGCGAAACGGCCCCCGCAGATATTCGCGATTGGCCGTTAAAGTTTTAGTTTTTTCGCCTGGATCTCTTTTTTTCGCCAGTAATGTATTTTTGATGTGTGATTTTATCAAGAATCATTTCCGGACTGATATGTTTGAACATTAAAAACCAATTGCGCCCGCCTGTGGTCTTGGCCCGAACGCGTGCGCGCGCATCGGCAACTGTG
>JAEEQU010000068.1 GCA_016285415.1 Alphaproteobacteria bacterium
CGTTTGGTTTCAAACGATTATAATGCGACGGGACCATGGGATGAAAATGACATTGTAAATCTGGTTCGTTGCATGGAAGAAAATCGTAAAATATTGCCTGCCGAACAATTGGAAACATTCAGATTGAATATCGTTGGGTGGCGTACCAAGGGTATGATTAAATACATGCGCGGCACCAGCAACGCGGTCAAAGAACGCGCTGTTCAAACACATCCAGATTGTATTCGCGATATCAGACATCAATATCCAGAATTGCAAGAAATGGCATTGTGCCATGGGTTCAAGAAACAATGTGAAAACTTGGAGCGCGCGCCGCAACGAAGCAAATTTTCGCTGTCATCGGTTTATAAGGGGTTATTAAATCCGGACGCCAATATAACCAAAATTTATGGGACTTTAAAAAAACTGTATGACACGTTGGGGTGTATCAGGGAATTGCCATATCAAAACGAACAGGTTCAATTGGGATGTCTATATCTTGCTAGTGCAGGGTACGTTGATGTTGTGCATATATTTCAAATGTTCAATAACCCATCACAAAATGTCCAAGATTTATATGCCGACATTTTACAACGACAAATGGCGCGGACCAAACAGAATCAAATGGGCGCATTCAAAGATTTACACATGTAATAACCACAAGGAGTGAAAAATGGACCTGCATAGCAAAGTCGTATTTAATTTATACATAGATGAATTGTTGGCGGATGGTTATAATTTGGATGGCCGGTATGTTAATGCGCATCATAACGAAGTTGCATATGTAAAAAACATGGCAGAATTTCAACAATTCATTGCCAAATTGGTGAACTTTGCCAAATCTGGCATAGATAAAGGAACATATAAAATCAAGATTCAACGCAATGTGATTGTGTGTGATGAAGATGATCGGGTGACTTTTAATTCTGTAACTTTCCCAGATAAACCGATGACAATTATTTTATCTACGACGGATAAATTGTTGTATGTTAACGATATAAATTCTTTGTTCCAACCTAAATTCCCAGATTTTTATTTGGCAAGCTCTAAATTGATTGATTCCAACCCGATATATATCGAATCATTTGATGGTAAAAATGTAAAATATGGTCCGCTTGTCCAGGGCGGTGGCACAAACTATGTTGTGTTTGATACTAAATTGAATCCACTTTGGCCGGCGGGTGCGACCGCGAATCCACTGATTCAACTGCTTAGTAAGACGACCGAACCAGTAAGATAAAAATGGAAAAACAGAACGGTTCTGTCGGTATTTAAGAAACAGAAAAGAACATTGAAAAAGCAAAATATCGTTGACAAATGAAATTTTGGTAATATAATGTGCGACGCATATGAAATAAAATAAAGGATAAATGGTCATGAATACACAAAACGGACAAATTTTAACAGTAAACCCAATGGGTGTTTTTATTGGTGAAACGCCAACCAAAACATATAATGGGTATTATCTTGCGGGTCAGGCAAACTTTGAAATGGGCCTTGTTGATGGTATTTTGGAAATTCAGGTTATGCAATCTGATGTTTCTGGTAGATATGGGATGCCAGGTAACCCAACACCATCTGCCACCGGAATTTATACATGGTTGCGCGCAAAAACAGACGATGGTGTCTGGTCTGATTGGTTGTATCGCTCTGGGGCCGCAGGATTAAATGAAGGTGCTACTTTACCATCAAGATCTGCCTTGGTGGATACCTTTGTTTTGGCCAGCAAAAAAAGACGCGATTTTCACGCGATGATGTTTGCTAATTTAGTAAGCAAAACCCAACAATTGCTTGGTAAAACGGCATTAAACACAAATGGCAAAAAACTTGGTTAAATAAGTTTTATTATTGATAAAGGGAAGGCCCCGTTTGGGGCTTTTCCTTTTTTGCACTGTATAAAAAGGAATTGACAAGCGCACCGCTTTGGCTAATATGAATGTATTGAATAAAGGATTCCAATATGAGTAGTGATTTGACCTGGTGGGAAAAAGAACAACGCAAAAATTATGTAAAAAAGGTTTTTCCCGATAAAAAAGAATATCATTATTATAGCAATTTACGCGATTTGATAAAAGATATCTTTGGTATGTGCACTGTTCACGAAATAAATAAACAAACAGGCATGCAAACCGAAAGGGTTGATATATCGGCGCTCTGTTTCCAAATGCAAAGATTTTTAGATAATTATCGGCATATGGTTGATAATTGCAGGGCGGAACACGACAAAGATGATTTGCGAGTTTATGGTTATATTTATATTTTACAGGCAATGCGTGATGACCCAGATTTTATGTCGCAATATCGGCAATTACAAGATTTCTTGACAGAGCGCATGTTGCAGCATAACAAATTAACAAAGCCCGCAGAACAAGAAATGCCCGAAGCCGAAATACGATTTGTCTTGTATGAAAAGCCGGGGTTAATAAGTCGTTGTGCAAAACCATCTCGTTTCTTGCAAGGTACGGCATGCGAAAGGGCGCCGTGGGCAATTAGACATATTGATGCCCCAGAACCAGATATTGTGGACAGGGTATGTGTAAATAATACACGCAAAGACAGTATCCGAAACATCTTGTTGGTTAAACCACAATTCAGAACATTATGGTCCGAAGTAAACGCATTTATTGCAGGGGTATTAAAAATATCTCAAATCGATAAAAAACGCATGATAGAACATGATTATACCCAAGAATATTGGTCATCAAATCGTTTAGAAGATTTGGTAAAAAAAGTTGAAGAACAACGCCGCTGTTTAACCAAAGAAGAATTAGAAACGTTCAGGTTAAATGCGGTTGGTTGGAATGATAATATCCACGCAATCAAATATATGTACGACAGCAATAATCATAAAAAACCGACGGTATATAAAGATTTAAACGGTGTTCATGTTATTAACCCATCAAGTCCCGGCGAAAAGGTTGAACGCAAGGCGATAATTACGCACCCTGATAATATTGTTGATATCAAATATCAAACGCCGGCAATTCAACACTTGGCATTGTTCTGTGCATTTAGGGAAGAATGCAACAGCAGGAATTATCGTTTTGGTGGCAATGGTATGACATTAGATTCTATGTATCAACAACTTAAAAAGCCGGATGCGCAAACAAAAATAATTTATTGTGATTTGAAAAAATTGATTGATAATTTTACGACCATTACCGAATTAAAATATCAAGACGAGCAGGTGCAAATGGGTTGCTTGCTGCTTGCCAAGGCCGAAAATCTGGATGTGAATCATATATTCGAATTGTTTAAAAATCCGTCCCAAAATGTTCGGGAATGGTATGAAAGCATTTTGAAACATCAGGCAGAATACGCATATACCAAGGTTTCGCAATGGAACCCGATGACCAAGCGGTTTGATAAAGAAATGTAAACTAATGTGGGCGTTTGTTAAACAGATATGTGAAACGCGCCCCAATGTATCGACCAATAAAGCGGGACATAAATGCCGTAACTTTCCATTTCGGTGCCCACAGGGCGATTTTTCGGCCACGGCCACTTGCGCGCAGGCAATGTGCCACAACTTTGCGTGGATCGCGCCCGTGCAGAACTTCGCGGCGTTTGCCGTTGCTGGCCACATTGGCGAAATTGGTGCTGACACTACCAGGACACAGGGCACATACCGATATGCCACGTTCTTTCAGTTCCGCCGCCAATGCAATACTGAAAGACAGCACATATGATTTAGTCGCCGCATAAACCGCAAAATTCCCCAGTGGTAAAAATGCTGCTAAAGACGCCACATTTATAATGCGTCCACCACGCGTCATATGCGGTAATACGAACCCGCAAATACCGGTCAGGGCGGTGCAGTTTAGATCTATCATCGCCATTTCGCGCATCGGGTCTGTTTCATCAAATGGACCGTATGTTCCAAAACCGGCATTATTTACCAGTAAATCAACAACGAATTTACCGTGTTTGGCCTCTGTCTTTAATAAATCGCGCACACGTTCGGCGCCCGCCACACCACACAGGTCAAATGCAAATTTTCGCACCTGAATATCTTGGCCAGTTAAGGTCGCGGCAAATTCGGCAAGTTTGTCGTCTTCGCGTGCAATCAGCCACATTTCCGCGCCAACAGACGTTTTTTGGGCATAAATCTGGCGGGCGAATTCCGCGCCCATACCCGAACTTGCCCCTGTAATAATGATTATTCTTTTCATGATATTTACTATATTACAAATCTTGTCTGGTGTAAACAGATTTTATTTTGAACGCACCCCATTACGCGCAGTTGGTAAAAATTTATGTTGATAAACATCGCGATACACTGGCGCAAGCGAATCTTGTTCATATCTATCAAGATACTTGCTGTATTGCCGGATGTTTTCTACGCCTATTTTATTAGCGTATTTTGATTTTACATAGATTTTTTTGAATGATTCATGAACTGGTAAAATTCCACGATATTTTATATTCACTTCGTCCATTGTATTGTTATAATCTTGAACCAGTGCATCAAAACGCGCTTTGCGTGCGGTTAGCATGGAATCACCAATATTATAAACCGCCGCTTCTTCATCTTGGGATAATTCGGGCATTGGTCTAAAATTATCATGTTTATTTGAATATACCTTGCGTTCAATAAATTCATCTATGCCAAACAATACCGCCGTACCAAGTAAACCAATCATGGACCAACTGTATATCATAAACAGTAAATCGGCAGAATCAATATCAAATTTTTTCATTTGTGTCCCTTTGTTCTACTGAATTTTAGCATCCAATTATCGCAATTCAAGTTTTTAAAGTTTTTTATGATAATACTTGATTTTTGCTAAAAAAGTCTATATAATCGG
>JAEEQU010000069.1 GCA_016285415.1 Alphaproteobacteria bacterium
CACTGCATCATTTGCATCTTCTATAATTTGATCTTTTTGATCAACAATGGACTTTTTAACAAAGTTTGCACATTTCTTTGATAATGATGTAATATTTTCAGACAGACATCCCATCATTGTTTGTGAACCAACCAACATTTCTGGACAAATGGCGGTTAAATCATCTTTGTTGCATGCTTCTTCCAATGTTGCAGGTTCAGATTTTTTGCCAAAACCCAATTTTTCCCAAAATCCTGCGTTTGCACCAGAAATTGTTGTCGTTGCAAGTACCAAACCAAGTGTGAATATTTTTTTCATGTTTTCCCCTTTTTGTTTTTACAATCTAAATCATAGATTTTTGTGTTTAAACTGTCAATGTTTTATTCACGCAAAAATGCCCCGAAGGGCATTTTGTTATTTTTTGCGTGGGAATTTAACCGCCGCCTGTGCCGCCGCCAAACGAGCAATTGGCACACGGAACGGACTGCATGATACCGAATTAAATCCACATTGATGGAAGAATTCAATAGATGCAGGGTCACCACCATGTTCACCACACACACCAAGATGGATTTTATCACCCTTGGTTGCGCGTGCTTTTTGAACCGCGTCTTTGATTAACAGACCGACACCCAATTGATCAACCGATGCAAATGGGTCGGCAACATAAACACCGCGCGCACGATATTCATCCAAGATTTTACCGGTGTCATCGCGCGACATACCCAATGTCGTTTGCGTCAAATCGTTTGTTCCAAATTCAAAGAATTCGCAACTTTCCGCAATTTCATTTGCCAAAACCGCTGCACGTGGCAATTCAATCATTGAACCAACCGTGTATTCAATGCTTTCGCCGGTTTCTGCAAACAATGCATTTGCTGTTGCATCAATAACTGTTTTAACAATATCAACTTCCTTCTTGGAACCGACCAACGGAACTTCAATTTCTGGGTGAACCGAAACACCTGCTTTCTTGCATTCCAATGCCGCAGACAAAATTGCGCGTGTTTGCATTTCGCAGATTTCTGGATATGTAATCGCCAAGCGGCAACCACGATGACCCAACATTGGGTTCTGTTCGTGTAATGCTTCGGCACGTGCTTTTACAAATTCAACAGGTTTGCCGATATGTTCCGCCAATTCTGCCATATCCGCTTCGGTATGTGGCAAGAATTCATGTAATGGTGGGTCAATCAAACGAATTGTCACCGGCAGACCGTCCATAATCTTGAACAATTCTACAAAGTCGGCCTTTTGATATGGCAACAATTTTGCCAATGCCGCACGACGACCGTCTTCGTCTTCGGCCAAAATCATTTCACGCATATCTTGGATACGTGCCGGATCAAAGAACATATGTTCTGTACGTGCCAAACCAATACCTTCGGCACCAAAGTCGCGTGCTTGTTTCGCATCTTTTGGTGTTTCGGCATTTGCCTTGACTGTCAATGTTTTGATTTCATCAACCCATTTCATCAATGTTCCGAAATTACCCGTCAATTCCACAGAAACTGTTGGAACTGCACCCGCGATAATTTGCCCCTTGGCACCATCAATAGAAACCCAATCACCTTCGTGAATTGTTGTTCCAGATGTTGTCTTCATTGTTTTGGTTTCATAGTCAATCTTGATATCTGGTGAACCCGAAACACATGGCGTTCCCATACCACGTGCAACCACCGCCGCGTGTGATGTCATACCACCGCGTGCCGTGATAACACCCTGGGCCGCGTGCATACCAGAAATATCTTCTGGTGATGTTTCCAAACGGATAAGCATAACTTTTTTGCCTTCGGCCGCCCATTTTTCTGCGTCTTCGGCATTAAACACCGCCATACCAACCGCCGCACCCGGTGATGCCGGAAGCCCTGTTGCAATAACGTTCTTTTCCGCTTTTGGATCCAACATTGGATGCAACAAGTGATTCAATTGGTCGGCACCAACGCGCAGGATTGCTTCTTCCTTGGTCAACAGGCCTTCTTCAACCATTTCAACCGCCATACGAACCGCCGCGGCCGCCGTACGTTTACCATTACGGCATTGCAACATCCAAAGTTTGCCATGTTCAATTGTGAATTCCATATCCTGCATATCTTTATAATGCTTTTCCAATTTTTCACGAACATCGCAAAGTTCTTTATAAACATTTGGCATTGCTTCTTCCAACGAAGTACGGCCAGAATCATCTTTGCTCATCGGCTGTGGTGTACGAATACCCGCAACAACGTCTTCACCCTGAGCATTAATCAGGTATTCACCATAGTATCTGTTTTCACCGGTGGCTGGGTCGCGGCTGAAACATACGCCGGTTGCACTGTCGTCACCAGAATTTCCAAACACCATTGCCTGAACATTAACCGCAGTACCCCAATCACCTGGGATATTATTCAATTTACGATATGTGATGGCTTTTTTGCTCATCCATGAACCGAACACCGCGCCAATACCCAATTTCAACTGTTCCCATGGGTCTTGTGGGAAAACTTTACCAATTTTGACACCAATTTCTTTGAACTTTTCCACTAATTCTTTCAAATCGTCCGCGGTCAGTTCTGTATCAACCTTATATCCTTTGTCTTCTTTCATGCGTTCCAATGTGTGTTCAAACAGGTCAATATCTGCCCCCAACACAACATCGCTGAACATCATGATAAAGCGACGATAGGAATCATACGCAAAACGTTCGTTCCCAGAAATCTTCGCCAGCGCCTTTACCGTGTTATCATTAAGGCCCAAATTCAAAACTGTATCCATCATACCCGGCATAGAAACACGCGCGCCACTGCGGACAGACACCAACAATGGATTTTCCATATCTGCAAATTTTTTGCCCATAATGTTTTCAATATGTGCAATACCCGCTTTTACTTGATCCATTAAATCAGATGGATATGTTTGGTTATTATCATAATAATATGTACAAACTTCTGTTGTAACAGTAAAACCTGCAGGCACTGGCAATCCGACCAAATTCATTTCAGCCAAGTTTGCACCTTTGCCCCCAAGTAAATTACGCATATCTGCGCGACCTTCGGCCATTCCATTACCGAAAGTATAAACCCATTTATTGCTCATGGTGTCTCCTTTGTTGTATTTTGCGGCCATATTTTTCTAAAAAAAAAATCACATTGCAATTAAAAAATTTAAAAATTTTTTTAAATCGTGTTTTTTCTCTTGCCTTAATTTTTGTATTTTCCTAATATGACATTGTAATGTTACGTGTATATGGGACAGGGATGAGAAAAAGTATGCGGTTTTGCGCCATTTTTACGGTGTTAGTTGCACCGTGTTTTGCGTATGCTGATTCTACAGTAACCAGCAAAGGTTATGTTGATGCAACCTTTGTTTCGGGCATTGGAACCGGCACAGCCGACGGTACAATAAGCATTACAAAAAACGGCACAACATCTAATGTTTCTGTTAAAAACGTTCAAACGACCGGAAATCTGGTTCAAAATGCGACCGGATTGTCGGTATCGTCAACCGATACAACATACCCATCGGCAAAATTGGTTTATGAATCTATCAAAAATTTGGATGAAAACGTCATTGAAAGCGTCAAGGTTAATGGAACCGCACTTAGCGTTACTGACAAGGCGGTCAATATAACCAACATGGGCGCGGCGACATCATCTGCGGCAGGAACCGCGGGGTTGGTACCGGCACCGGCGGCGGGTGACAATGGAAAATTCCTGCGGGGTGATGGCACATGGGCTGCGGCCGCGGCAAATCCAACGGTTTCATCGTCTGATACCGGAACTGGCGGCTATGTAGTAAATTCGGTGGCAATGGATACAACAAATCCATCACAAATAAACGTCACCCGCGGATATATTAAGGTTCCTGTTTCAACAGGTGCCCCCAGCAGCAGCAATACCCCAAGTGGATTTGTTGATATTTGGTTTGAATAATTTATGACACTTTTCATATTGAAAATTCGGTTTTTTTGAAAAAGTCAACACCTTTTTTTTAATAATTTCGTTTTTTTAGGTTTTACCTTGTTTTTATTATATGTCTTTTCTGCTATAATTAGTGCGCATAGATTTAAATTGTGGGCATTAAAAATGTTCTTGGATGGGGATGGGCATTTGTGCTATAATGTTCACAAGAAGGGACAAAAAAATTGCTAGGAAGAGGGACGATATCATGCACTTTGTTAGACATTTCGGGGCGTTTTCTATCTTTGCGTTGATGGCAGCAGCGCCTGGATTGGCGGTTGCCGCAGGCAGTTCGGATGGATCAACCGTAACAAGCAAGTTGTATGTAGACAACAAGTTAAGCACGAAACAGGACGCTAGTACTGCTGTAAAGCACACGGCAAACACAAAAGTAGGTTCCGCGACCCAGCCAGTATATGTTGATACAGATGGCACAGCAAAAGCCACAACATATTCATTGAATAAGACCGTTCCATCCGATGCTAAATTTACCGATACGACATATACATTTGATACTGGTACCACAGACGGCACGATCAGTGTGACACAAGCAGGTGGTTCTGCACAAAGTGTTGCGGTAAAAAATGCACAAACAACAACAAATTTGGTTAAACAGGGTTCTGCGACTGGTTCTGTGTTATCTGATTCTTCTACAGATACTACATACCCATCTGCAAAGGCAGTATATAAAGCGATTACAAGCCAAGGTTATATAACAAGTGCATCACTGCCAACAGTTAATAAT
>JAEEQU010000006.1 GCA_016285415.1 Alphaproteobacteria bacterium
TCTTCCATTTGTTTCCTATCAGCATCAAAACTGTTGCAACAGGACATGGTGGTAAAACTTTTTTCATATTCAATCCCTTTTATTTCTACAATAGTTTCTTTTGTAATACTATGTTATAAAATTGTGCCTACTTTACAATTCTTTTTCTATATTATAAAATAAACTAGTACAAAAATAAAGGAGAATTGTATGAAAAAAATTATATCTAAACTTACAGTATTTGCTTTGCTTATAGCATCAACAGTATTGACTGCGTGCGATAAGAAAAATCATGATGTCCCTGTGCCAAAAACACAACAAATGGCAGTTGGTTCGGTTCAGGTATATGATTTTGGAAAGATTAAATTACATGCTTATGAAACAAAAGATGCTTTGGCTGATGAAAGTTTTATTTTGGAAACCGATAACGAACTTGTAATGATTGAATTAGCCGGGTTCAAAAAGAATATTGCCGAAATACAAAATTATGTAAAAGGATTGAAAAAGCCACTCAATAATGTGGTCGTTGCATATCATCCAGCCGGTGGTAATGTATATCCTGCCGCAACCATATATGCAATGGACGGTTTAGGTGAAGCAGGTCTGGTTGCAGGATTTGTCCAGGCATTTGGTGATTCTTTCAATGGTAATTTGCCAACAAAATACGAACAGGTAAAACCAGGCAAAATGACGATTGGTGGTATAAAAATGAACATTATCAAAACAGCAGATGCATTTGATATTGAAATACCTGCAATCAATGTTTATTTGACGCATATGGTTGGACATAATACGCACAATATTTTGGGCAGCATGGAATCTATTGATGAAATGATGAACCTTATGAAGAAAATGAAAGCCAAAAACTATGGGTTGATTTTGAGTGGTCATGATACCCCAAGAACAATTGAAATCGCCACAGAAAAGATAAACTATCTTACAAAGTTGAAAGAGTTGGCAAAAACAAATACAAACGCAAAAGATTTTATAGATGCTGTAAATAAAGAATTTCCAAATTATATGGGTGGAAATTATTTAGAAATGAGTGCAGCAGGTTTGTATAAATAAACCAGCATAAAGGCAATGTATAAAAGACCGGCAATTAACCGGTCTTTTGTTTGTTGTACAAATTACAATGCTTTAGCTTTTTACCTTAATACTGTTCAAAAATTCCTCTAGTGCATTTAAGTTGTCCATGATTTCTGCATAGTGTAGGGCTATATCAGTTCTAAAGTTGGGTGTTGAAAACACACACCGTTTCCCGCATTTACGAACTTTTAAAAAGAAAAGGTTAGATTTCTAACCTTTTTCATGGTTCGAATTTATTGTGGTGTTTTGTCGCTAATATATTGAAAAAATCCAATGATATGTTAAACTCAGTGTATAAATAAAAAAGGTAATAATATGGTTAATCAAATTATAGATGGAATAGAGTTTAAATTAAGGGAATATCAAGATTTTTCTTGGTTAAATAATTATGGAACTGTATTTAGTGTGATAGATGAAACTGGCAGTGGCTGTATATCTTTTGGTATAAAAAAGGACAATAAAAAGTATTTTTTCAAAATTGCTGGTGCAAAAACAGTTAATGCTGAAATAAGCGAAGAAGAATCGATTAAATTATTAAAAGAAGCGGCAGTAAAATACAAAGATATTAAGCATGAAAATTTGATTAAACTGGTAGATGCTTTTGAATATAAAGAATTTTATGTTGTAATCTATGAATATGCCGAAGGCGAATGTTTATTTGACCATTGGAACTTTGATAGGTACGAAAAAACTAAAGAAATAACACCTTTGATGAGATTCAAATCATTACCAGTAGAAAAAAGATTGAATGTTGTGGATAAGTTGTTTTCTTTTTTTGCATCATTTATTGACGCGGGATATGTTGCGGTAGATTTTTACGATAGTAGTATAATTTATGACTTTGAAAATGATAATGTTACTTTTTGTGACATAGATTTATTTAGAAAAATGCCAACTGTAAATGATTTAGGAAAGGATTATTTTGGAACCAAAAGATTAAAGGCCCCCGAAGAAAATGAATTAGGTGCATCAATAGACGAGCAAACATCATTATTTACATTGGGTGCAATTATATTTGATATGTTTAGCAATATTTCAAATACAGAGGAAAGGTATAAAAATGGGTGTTTTATACCAAATAAATTTGATGAATTTGAATTAAATAACGATATTTATAATGTACTATTAAAAGCAACGGCTTACGATAAAAACGAGAGATATAAAACCGTAAAAGACTTTAAAGACGATTTTTATAAAAATATCAATTCGTAATTTGTTGTATCACAAAATCTGCAAAAACGTCTTAATATCTTTCCCGACCTGCAATAAATTGCGTATAAGATTTTTTGTGGTATAATAAATAAAAAGGGTGGAAATTTTGTCTTTTTATAAATTGGAAATTTTTATACCAAAATCGCATTTTCGTCAGTTGCAAATTGCTTTGCAGAATGTTGATGCGGGACATATTGGTAATTACGATTCTTGTTTGTCATATAGCGATGTTATCGGTGTTTGGCGACCAATAGATAACGCAAAACCATTTAATGGTGAATTAAATAAAATATGTGAAGCCCCAGAAGTAAAAGTAGAGGTTATGATATTGTCAGACAATCTGGAAAAAACTTTGTCTGCAATCAAAGAAATACATCCGTATGAAGTTCCGGTTATAAATATTATTCCATTGTTAAATACTTTTTAACACCTTTCCCGAACCGCAATAAATCACGCATAAAATCAACTCGTGAATTGTGTGTTATATAAGAAAAACTATTTTGTTTTCTTATGATGTTTCTTTGTTGTGATAAGCATATACAATATAATACCATTGAATATCAAAGTTATACTGTTGAACAATATTATTTGAAATGAATTCAGGTATACCCCATATAAAATCCAGAATATTAAACTCGTACAGTATATAACATACATTGATAAAGACAAACCAGATACATTTTTTGTGATAATAGATTTTATGGCCTGTGGTAAAAATGCCATTGTTGTGCAAATGCCGGATACATAACCAAAAAATTCACCAATAAAACTGTTCATTTTTTTCCTTTTATTAAAATAATATTTGTAAGTAATTGTATCATAAAATTTGCAAAAATATTTTTATTTCTTTTCCGAACCGCAACAAATCACGCACAAAATCAACGCGTGAATCGCACTGGATAATAATTATCTTTTTGGGTTGTAAACTGTATGACCATGTTTGACATAATCTTGTAAAACTTTTTCACCCGCATCTGTTGCTATATGACCGTAAACGGTTATACCACGTTTTTTAAATTCATCCATCCAGTTTGGTTTGAACCCTTCGTCAAATCCAGTTATTTTGGTAACCCGTTCAGATGGAACACCGTAATAAATCGCCTTAATCCCAGACCACATAATCGCGCCCAGACACATCATACATGGTTCAGATGTTATATATAAACTTAAATTATACGGCGATAAATCATAAGTCCCCAATTTCTTTTCCGCCAATTTTATGGCATTCATTTCGGCGTGATTATTACTGCAAGATTCGGCGATAACACTATTTGCGGTCTTGGCAATTAAATTACCATTTTGGTCATAAACAGCCGCCAAAAATGGCCCATGTCCATCGGCAATGTATTTTGTTAATTCTTGTTGCAGACCAAGAATAATTTTCGTGGCATTGTCCAATTTTGAATCGTTAATAGGTTCGTTGGCAATTACAGATAATTTTTTGTTTCCCGACATGTGATTTCCTTTTGCAAAATTATGCAAAATTTTTTGAAGATTGTAAATAATATATTCTGGTGTATCAAAAATATTGTAAATATGTTTTTATAATCATATTGATTTTATTCCTAAATATTTCTAATATTTCTGTATGGAAATTCGTAGAAACATCTTGTTATTCAAACTGTATTATCTGTTTGCGTCAATGTGGCCATTGTCGGTGTTGGCGATTGTTTTGTTTCAGCAAATAACTGGATCATACACATTTGCGTTGGGCGTGTTCGCAATTACAACAATTGCACAAAGCGTTGCCGAGGTCCCAACAGGTATCATTTCTGATAAATTGGGACGCAGAAAAACAATGATAATGTCGGCGGTGTTTGAATTGTTGGCATCTTTGTTGTTCGCTTTATCGGGAACGTTTGTGTGTAAATATTTACTGATTATTGGCGGAATAGTATGGGGCATTGCCGAGGCATTTGCATCCGGAACAGATGACGCGTTTATGTATGAAACAATGGAAGAACTGCGTAAGTCCGATAAATACGATATTTTATATGCACGCAGTAAAACATTTGGTCAAATCGGATTAGCGGTTGGCGCGTTGATTGCGGCATGTATTACATATTTTTATTCTTTGGTTGCATTGGCATGGGGCGCGGTAATCATAGACATTATTCCAATCTTTATTTGTTTGCGGTTTGTAGAACCAAAAATTCATAATGGGGAAGATTGCACTTCTATGAAACATTTTATGGTCGCAATCAAAGCATTTTTACAGAACAAAAAATTGCGTATGTTATCAACAATACAAATGTTAAGCCACGGTATCAGTTTCGCAGGACACAGGTTTGAAGGTGCATATTTTAATATGCTGATACCAACGTGGGCGGTTAATGTGGCACGCATAGTAAAACAAACGTGTGGCGCAATTAGTTTCCATGTTGCACCGTATTTTCGTAAATTTGGTTTTTATCGTATTTTGGTCGCATCTACGATTGGGATGACAATAATCAAGGCAACAGCGGTTATATTGAACAACTTTGCAACACCGTTTATACAATCGTGTGTGAATATATTCTATGGAACCGCATCAACGGCAGATTCTGCGTTGTTGCAAAAAGAACTGTCGCCAAAACAGCGCGCGACAATGGGTTCAATAGTTTCACTGCTTGGTGGAATATTGGCGGCGGTTATTTATGTTCTGGTTGGCGTTGTTGCAGATATAACATCTGTATGGTTGGCGATTGTAATGTTAATCGCAAGTAATTTGTTCATCAGTGGTGGATATTATTGGATGCTAAAAAAATATAAAAGTTAGGCATAATATAAAAAATATCCATTTTGAAAAATGTTATTTTTCTAGTAAAATATATCTATATAATGTGGCGCAAAAATTATATTTTTGTTGGTGTTGGTTTGGGTATATTTATACCCATTGTTGCGTATTGTGGGGGATTTTTAAAGGCATCATCTTTTCCCAAAACGGCGGATGATGTAAGTTTTACAGATCGTATGCAGATTAAAGCGGAAGGTTATGCGCCGTTCGCAGAACTTTCTGCGTATGATATATTTACGATTTTGGAAACAGATGCCGGAATACCCGAAGAAATTGCTGCAAATGAAAATCTATGTCAAACGAACCAGACTTGTCCACCAAGTCAGCCACAGCAACCGAGTCAGCCGCAACAACCAAGTCAGCCGCAACAACCAAGTCAGCCACAACAACCAAGTCAGCCAAATCAGCCAACGCCCACGCCACCTGCGACGACAAGTGGCAGTTATTGTGCAATAAGAAATTATGAAATTCATGAAAATCAACAGTATCCAATAGGGAAACCAGTTTTTGAAAGCGATTATAAATTCTGTTCACGATATGGATATCGTAAAATGTATGGCAAAAACGATCCGCATCATGGATTTGATATAGGTTGCACCGAGGCAAATTTTGGAAATCCAGTATTTGCCATAGCAAATGGTGTTGTTGAAAGGGCGCATAAATGTTCCAAGGGAAGTTCTGCGGGAAATTATATTTTGATAAACCACAATAATGGGTTCAAAACATACTATATGCACCTTGATAAAATGTTTGTAAGTGCCGGGCAACAGGTGTCCGCGGGTTGCCAAATTGGTGAAATAGGTTTTACCGGTGGCGCAAAGGCGAATAAAGAGGCGTTTGCCAACGAAGCGTGCCCAAAAATGCGCAAAAGCATTTCGCACGTACATTACGAAATTCATTATAGCGGCAATCAAACATCAGTTACAGAAAATGGCAGAACTGTGCCAATTAAGCATGGTTTTCCAAATAATACCTCTGTGGATCCATCCTATTTTATGGATGTGCCCCAGCATATGCAATAGCAACAAAAAACACCGGGGCGCCCCGGTGTTTTAATGCGTTTATATTTATTATCTGCTATTGGCGGCTTTGGCCTGGGCAAGCAAGAATTTGCGTCTGGCATCACATGCCCTTGCAACTTTCTTGTAATCTTTCACTTTTAAATGAAGTTGTGTGACTTCTTCGTCATCGGCTTCAAGGGTGCGAACTTCGCGCAGGTCAGAATAGATAACGCGACTGCCGCCGATAGTATATTTAACGGTTTTGTACAGAACCTTGCCTTCGTATTCAAATGGTTCTGTCTGTTTAAGCACAGTAGATTCTTCGATTAAATCTAATAATTCTTGGACATCTGCGTCATAATCTTCTTTGTATTTTGCATCAAGTGCAACTTCTTTTGGTGATTTACGTGGCATTTTTAATCCTTTTTTAATATCGTTCAAAGTATATTATAAAACAAAAAATATATTTGTCAACTATTTGTGCCGTCTGGTACATAAACAAATTGCTTTTTTCCGCGATTTATGATATAATACAGCACATTCAATAGGTGGCATTTTGCCGCCGTTTTTTATTTTACAAAAGGTTCTTGTTATGAATTTCAGCAATAAAGGCATAAATAAATTAAAAGAATTAGAAGGCTGTGTTAAACGCGGTGGAAAACATGTTGCTTATGATGATGAAACCAGCAAACCAGTTAATACAAATAGGGTATTGCCACGTGGGGCAACAATTGGTTATGGACATTTAATAAAACCGTGCGAAGATTTTAAAAATGGAATTTCAGAATCCAAAGCCACCGAATTATTACGCACCGACATTGCAACATCAGAACGCACCGTGCAAGATTATATAAACATACCGTTATCGCAGAATCAGTATGATGCGTTGGTTATTTTGGTATACAATATTGGGACAAAGAATTTTGCAAAATCAACAATTGTAAAATACATAAACAATCCAAAATTCCACAGCATAAGATACTCAACACTAAAATCGGCATGGTTGGCATGGAACATGGCGCATGGCGTGGTATCTGATGGCCTGAATCATCGGCGCATGGCGGAATGGGAAATCTATGCCCATGCCAAATACTAATTTTTAGATATGTGTGGCGCGTTGCGTCATGAATCCAAGATTTTTGAATTGGATAAATACGGTAACCAAATAATTTATCTGTGTTTAACATAAATCAAAGAATCGCTTTTGCCGACACATTTTGCCCATGATGCCATTGGTAAGCGTTGTTCTAATTTATATCCGTTACGTTTTGCAACATTTTCAGATTTTACATTGCCGTCGTCTATGTCCAAAACAATGCGATTAAACCCGAATTTAAATAGTTCTGATTCAAGTGCGGACAGGGCTTCGGTCAAATATCCGTTGCCATTTACAGATTGTATCAACCAATACCCAATTTCGCATTTATCACCGTCAATATGAAAGAATCTGATACGGCCAATTGGCGCATCATCACGATAGATGCCAAATAAAACACATTCATTTTGACGCTGTTGTTCTTGGCGTTGCGCCAATTTGCGTTTAACATCGTCAACACTGTTCAAGTATTCAAAATGGCCCTGCCATGCTTGAAGATAGTCACGATTTTGGTTAATAATATCAAGGAACTTTTTCGCGTTTTCATCGGTTGCGTCAACGGTCTTTAATACCAGTCGTGCAGTTTTAATTGTGGTTGGAAATTTTGATAGTGGTTGCATGTTTTACCCCCTTTCTATACTGTGATTATAACACAATGCATTGGATTTGCAATATGTGTGCGTTGACATATGCATATAGTGTGATATAATATAAAAATATGAAGAAAGCAATGTTAATTTTATTGGGGTGCTTGTTAATATTGGGCGCGTGCGGTGTTAAATCTGAACTGACGCGACCAAACGGTCCGTTGCGTGATTATCCGGTGTATTAAAATGATGGAATCGTTCAAGATATATCAAGTTGTGCACACAGATGGTGAATATGATTTGCAACCGGTTGATTCTGTGTCAGCGGATTCTGTATGCACCATATATTTTGGTGGGAACGGTATTGTTAGTAAAGATAAGACATTGCGTCTTGGGGTAATTGTAGATAAGGATATTTTACAGGATATTGCCGACATCCCAAATGTTGCAGATATTCAAAATTATGTTGTTATGTATGATGCGCTGTTGGTGGACGATAATCGTGCCGAACGTTTGGTAGAAATGGATAAACAAAGCAAAGATGTTCTACCAAGAACAGATATTTCTGCGGCGGTTTATTTGACCGAAAAAAACTTGGATGTGGCATACCGTCGTAAAGTTTTACCATTGCTAATAGATAACGGTCTACGTGGAATTATGCGAATATCATTTGCAATTGATGGTGATGGCGAGGAAATAAAATCGCGTCTGGTGGCAAAAATACGCCATACAATGGAAGTATTGAATTTCCCAGAAATTACCATCCTATCAACGTTAAGTATTGTACTGCATAATTGCAATCCATATAGTGATTATGTCACATCGTATTCATACGATATGTTTGAAAAGATTTTGTTGCCACGTATATCAAACGGCAACGGTCGGCGTATTGATTTGGATACAGCCCTGCGCAATGTGCGTAAAATAAATATATTGGCCCAATGTCATGGTGGACACGTTGCGCGTATTATGGAACAACATATGAACGATGCGATGGTTAAATTGGGATATACCGTCCAAGAGATAAAACAAATAATGAATCAGGTTCTGGTTACGGCATTTGCACCGTCTTGTTCATTGGGCGATTCCAAATTTCAATTTATCGGTTTTATGTCCGCCTATGACCAGATTGTTGATGTCCCGAATAATTGGGTATATAAATATGTCAACGCAAATAGGATTGCGGAACAGGCGCGATTCAGTGATGGTATAAAAGATTGGGAATGGAAGTTTGGACCGATGTTTTTGCCCGGTAAAAACGGCAATGTATTTATTGTAAAACAAAGATTCAAATACAGAAATGACGTGGACGGGCCGAACCTTATTCCAAATGCCGAACATAATAATGCACGTTATTTTCCGGCAAGTGTTATGGAAGATAATAAGGCGGTTGATGTCACCGAAGATGGCGAATTGTTGGCGATGCTGGCACATAATGTTGTTATAAATGGAATCAAAAATTCATTACAACAACGCGATGGATTTATACCATTGCCACCGATATCTGAATTGATATTAGATGGGGAATATGATTCATCGTTACAAGAGTTGTTAAAAATAATGACAATCAATGGCGATGTGTTTATGAATCTGGTTAATGAATATGCCCGTGCACATAATATTGAAATTCATCCGCCGTTTGATATGCTGCGATATCCCAAATTTTCAGAATTAAAGAGATAGATGTTTATTAACTGTTGAAAAAAGTAATCGCATAATTTAAAGTAAGAATATATTCAAAAGGAAAGGTTATGAAATATTTTTTGCTTGCGTGTTGTGTGTTATTGACCGCCTGTTATCATGAACCAGATACCGAATGGACACCACCAATTGTGCAAGAGCAGGTTGAGTGCTGTATAACCGACCAACAGGTGCATGGTGCGATATATTCCGCATTGTTAAAATTACGTTGGCATATCAAGGATAAAAAAGATAATGGCTTTATTGCAACAATACGGTGTGATTACGACAATATTGATATGGTATTTGAAAATACAGATCGTGAATACTTTATTGCTGCAAATGCCGATATAGATAATGTATTTGAATATGAGTACTGTATCAAATCGCATATGCGCAAGGTGAACAAATACATAAAGAAATATGTAAAAAAAGCCATTAGCAAAGCGGCGCGCAAAGAATTAAGCGGAATAAAATAAATGAAAGGATATAAAATGAAAAAGGGTATGTTTTTGTTGTTAATCCTAGGTTTGTGTGGATGTGCGGCAACAAATAATGTTATGTATACTAAGAATCCCAGATGTACCAATGTCAAAGAAATGAGAGTTTTTCAAGTGGTTAAAGGAGGAGCATTAGCAACAATAAGTGGCAGAGAACCGATAGTTGCATATCTTCCAAATTCGGATAGATACGCATTGTATGATGGGGCTAAGATTAAAAGATCACAAAATGAATGTATAGTATATGATGGAGTGTACAAATATATGACTTCTGGTGATAATAGTAGCGTTACAAAATATATGGTGTCTGGAAAAGAGACAAATAGAGTAGAATATTCTGCAAATGAAAAACAAAAGACAGTTCCAATCGTAAAATTTGAGAAAAGATGGTTGGATATGGAATAAAATTTTCTTGGTGGGCCCGGGGGGATTTGAACCCCCACGGGTTGCCCCACTGGAACCTAAATCCAGCGCGTCTACCAATTTCGCCACGGGCCCATAACCTGATGCAAAACATATTATGATAAAAAACACTTGATTTCCAGTAAAAAATAACCTAAAATCCCGTGCAGTACAAATAAAAAAGGCAAATAAAATGGCATCTAAAAAAGGTAGCAAAGAAATTATCAAACTGGAAAACAAAGAAACCGGTTATTTCTATACAGTTAAGAAAAACAATAAAACCGCAACGGGCAAGGTTTCTCGTAATAAATATGACCCGAAATTGCGTAAACATGTCAAAATGACAGAAGCAAAAATGCCACACTAGTTGTTAGTGATTAGTGTCAGTTATTAGGAAAAACGGTGCAAATGCACCGTTTTTTATTACTTAATACTAACCACTAACCACTTATTTCCCGAATTTTCCGCTGCGTGGGAAACCAACCGGTATGGTGTGCCCTTGGGATGCGCGTTTGCCGAACCATGGTCGCCAATCGTCCAATTTGGTCGTTCCGCGACCCGTTGTCCAACCAAAACCATCCGCCGCGTTAAAGAACATTACATCCAATACATAGGTTCTTTCGGCATTGTATTTCTGTAATATTACACCCTTGCCACGAATCATTTCTGGGATTTCGGCGGTCGGGAATAACAGCAATTTATCATTTGAACCCGACATCGCAACCGTATCACCGTCAACCGCAACACAGAATGTTGCCGGATTCGTGTCGTCAACGTTCATAACCTGTTTGCCGTTGCGTGTTTGTGCAACGCAATTTTCACCCCCAACAATAAATCCGTTCCCATGACGTGATACAACCAAATATTTCGCGGTTGTATCCAACACAAATGCACGAACAATGTTTTCTTCGGCACCAATGTCCGCCATCATACGCACCGATTCCCCAAAACCACGTGCCGATGGCAAATCATTTGCCGTCAATGTGAACATACGACCCGATGAACCAAACAAATTGATTTTATCAGTGGACATCGCATGAAATGCGCATTGTAATTCATCGCCTTCTTTGAATTTCAAATCAAGGTTGTTCAAATCCATGTGCCCCTTGGCCGCACGAATCCAACCCATTGTGGATAAAATCACAGTTACAGGTTCTTTTTCAATGAATTCTTCGGCGTTCACAACGATTTCTTCGGTTAACGGTGCCCATGTTGTACGGCGACGACCAAGTGTGGTCTTTTTATCATATTGCTTTTTAATATCGGCAAACCATGCCTTTATTTGTGTGTTTTGAATTTCTTCGTCACCAAGCAACGCAATTAACTGTTCCCGTTCTTCGCGCAGATTTTTATCTTCGCGACGGATTTCCATTTCTTCCAATTTGCGCAATGCACGCAGGCGGGTGTTCAATATAGATTCAACCTGAATATCAGATAATTTAAATTCCGCCATCAATACGGCCTTGGGGTCGTCTTCGGTTCTGATGATTTCAATCACCCGATCCAAATTCAGATACACAACCAGTAACCCACCAAGGATTTCTAAACGTTTTTCAATATTGCGCAAACGCCACCCAGATCGACGGCGCAGAACATTTTTCTGGTGCCGAATAAATTCGGTCAAAACGTCGCAAATGCCCATAACGCGCGGCGCACCGTTGGAATCAATAACATTGAAATTCATATTGAATTTGTATTCCAAATCAGTTGTCGCAAACAAATGCGCCATCATTTTGTCCGCCGGAACATTGCGCGTTTTTGGTGTGATAACGATTCGTACATCGGTCGTTGATTCATCAGATATATCATCAACCAGTGGCAATTTCTTGGCATCAACCATTTCGCCAATCTGTTCCACCAGTTTTGATTTAATAATACCGTATGGAATTTCGGTAATTACAACCTGATACCCACCACGTTCCAATTCTTCAATTTCATAGCGCGCACGGATACGAAATGCACCCTTGCCAGATTCATAATTTTTAACAATTGTGTCAAAGTCATCTATTAAAACGCCGCCCGTTGGAAAATCGGGCCCAATCATTTTGCGCATTACCTGGGCGGTGGTGGAATCGGGTTTATCAACCATCAGTGTCAGGGCATCACAAACCTCGGCCACGTTGTGCGTTGGAATATTCGTTGCCATACCCACCGCAATTCCCATGCCACCATTGGCAAGTAAATTTGGAAATGCACCCGGCATAACCGTTGGTTCAACCGTTGTGCCATCAAAATTCGGCATCATATCAACGCTATCTTCGTCAATGCCGTCCATAATCAGCATCGCGGCATCGGTCATTTTGGATTCGGTATAACGGTACGCGGCTTGGGGGTCACCATCAATATTACCAAAGTTTCCCTGGCCGTCTATTAGTGGATAACGAACCGAAAAATCTTGGGCAAGGCGGACCATCGCGTCATATACAGACGAATCGCCATGTGGGTGATAATGACCCAACACATCCCCAACAACCGTTGCACATTTACGAAATGCCGCCGATGGCGACAGTTTTTGGCGCAACATAGAATACAAAATACGGCGATGAACCGGTTTTAAACCGTCGCGAACATCGGGCAGGGCGCGCGACACAATCGTACTGACCGCATAGGACAAATACCGCGTAGAAAGCGCGTCTGCAAGTTGCTGTGAATCTATTCTTTCAACTATTTCTTTAACCATAACGATACAAAATTAGAACATTTAAAAAAAAATAACAACCAAAAAAGCAAGGTTTATTGCGCAATTTTGTTTTTTATTTCGCGGATACGCGCCAAAATTTCACGCAAATCGGCATCTGTAACCGATGGGGTTGGGTGATTTCGCACTTCGTCCGCCAAAACAATGCACAATGTCGCCAAAAGTGAATTTTCCGGCAAAGGACCAATTTTATCCAATATTTCACGCGCACGGACATCAACCATTTTGCCAAGTTCAATCAGACGGCCTTCTTGGCCATCTTCGCACCCCATGGGATAGTTGTTATTAACAATAGGTATAGAAACTACACTCATTTTAACTTCTTTAATTCGTCTAATTAGCCGGTTTTAATTTCTTTAATATTTCAACGGATTGATCAATTAATTCGGTCGCGCGGGCGTTTTTTGACCGCAGATTGCGAACCTGTTCGGTCAGAATTGCAACCTCTAGGTCGGTTTGTTTGCCCGCATTGACCGCCGTAGCGCGCAAACCAGCCGCCGCTTCTTCTAATTTGGTCAATTCGTGAAAGATTTGTTCTTTGATATCCGACATGCTGTCATTTTAAGATATTTTTTATATGCGTTCAACCCTAAAATATGATATAATCGTCCCGAAAGGTTTTTTTGTGGGGATTGCAGATGAAAAAGAAAATTGTATATATTTCTGGCGCCGAAGTTTTTGATATAAACGATGTCCGCGCCGCATTTGACGAGGTTAGAAGCGCACTTAATCTTGGAAATGACACGATACTGTTTGGGGTTCCAGTGGACGAATCGGCCACCCAGACCGACGAAGTTAATACCGAATCGGTCGTTGATGATACCGTTTTGGATGTTGAACCCAATCAAGAACCAGAATGCGTGGAAGAACCTGATGAAATAGCAGAAGAGGTGCCGTTGTATCAAGAAGAAGCCGAAGCACCAGTTGAAGATGTTGTTGTGGCGAATTCTAATGTGGCCGAAAATGATGCGCCTGTGGTACCGATACAGTCAGTATTAACAAGCGAAACCAAAAAAGGCAAAGGCAGGAAAAAGAGCACGGCGAAAAAGGTTGTCGTAGAGGAAGAACCAGTGGCCGTTGCAGAACCAAAAGCAGAAGATAACGTAGAAGTTGCCGAAGAAAAAGCGGCGGAACCTGTTGCAGAAACCACAATTAGCGTTCAAGAAGTGGAAATTGAAAATATCATAAATGATGATATGCCAACAGAACCCAAAGAAAAGACATTGGAAGAACTGTTGGAAAGTATGACACCACTGTGTGAAGATGTTCGTCCAGATGTCATCCAAGAACCAGTGGCTGAATCGCAAAATGTTGATGAAATAGACGCAACATTGGAAAGTTTGGCAAATGAATTTGCAGATACCCAGGCAAAAACGCCGGCAGGGAAAAAGAACGCTGGTCGCAGCAAAATTGGAAAATTAAAGAGTATTTTGCCATTACCATTCTCAAAAAAGAACAAAGATGATACCGGAATCATGGGCGATTTATTCGGATGGGCCGGATTCGCCGCAAATGATGACGATTTTACAATGCCGGGATTTTTTGCAAATGCCGGTGGGAAAAAGTAGAAAGCAATGAATAAAACCGAGGCAATAAAGAGACTGCTTGAACAATCTGGATTGCACGTGCGTGGCATTTCAGATGGTTTTATTATCATGGAAGATCCAGGGTGTATTACACGGGGTTTTCAGAATTTCCTTAGTGATGCATGGGTGGCGTTAATAGTTATCACTGGGTTTATGATAATGGTATGGGGTATCGCAAAGATACGCGGTGCAAAACTTTCCGAATTTGGTCATTTTAAAACACTGATAATGATTTTTGGTGTGTTGTCTGTGTTGGGACCGATATTAAATTTGATTTATGGTGGCAACCTTATGGGAATGGGGTGCAAAGATGTCAAGGTCAGTTTATCCGAAGTACAATCATTGTTGTCAGAAAAAATGAAAAGTAATCCAGATGCGTTGCAATACGAAGATATAGATATTTATGATTCTGGTCCGGTATATCGTGATGTGGCCGAAGAACCAACACCACCAGATGTAGATTTTTTGGTTCAAGAAGTGCCTGTCGAAGAACTAGATACATCATTGCAATAACATTAAATCACGCATTGAATATAATATTCCAGCCGACACCACGCAGTGATCGTGTAAGATAACACCAATCGCATTTAATTTGTTTTTAAGTTCAATGGTAATTTGCACATCTTCTTTGGAAAAAGATGTTTGGGCCTTTGGGTGATTATGCACCAATACCACAAATTTTGCCCCCAATGTCATTGCACGACCAATAATTTCACGGTCATAAAGTGTTGTGCAATCAATCGTTCCATGACTGTGCAATTCGTCTTCTAGTAATCTGCGATCAGAATCTAAATATAAAATGTGCATTTCTTCAACACCTTTGCCACCAAGAAGAAGTTTGCAATAGTTATTGAATTGTTCGGGGTTGTGGAAAATCGGTTTGTCGGCGCTGGCACTGCGATAACCAACAAGAAATATTTTCTGAATTGCTTTTAGAAAAATGGCGGTGTTCTGCCCAACACCAGGGACACGACATAGTTCTTCTATTGGTGTCTCCAATATCGGAAATATACCACCAAATTTTGCAAGCAACATTTTAGCAAGTGGCTTTACATCACGACGTGGAATCGCATAACTTAACAGCAATTCTAATAATTCATAATCTGCCAATTTATCATCAAGAAAATTTTGACGTAACCTTTCGCGGTGTCCGGCGCGTAATGATAAATCCAGATTTTTATCTGCCATTATTCAACCATTTTTTCGGTAAATATTGTTACGCCATCTTCGGTAATGCCAAGTGTGTGTTCCCATTGTGCAGACCAACCACCATCAACAGTTCGTGCGGTCCAACCATCTGGGTCAATTTTGCATTCTGCACGTCCGGTGTTAATCATTGGTTCAATAGTGAACACTAAACCTGGAACCATTTTAACCTTGTCCCACATTTTATCGTAAAAATGATAGATTTGCGGTTCATCATGCATAACCTTGCCAATGCCATGGCCAACAAAGTCACGTGATATTGAAAAACCATGTGGTTTAACAACGGCCTCTATGGTTTTTCCGATTTCCGATAATGGTACACCTGGGGCGCATACGGCGATTGCCGCGTTTAATGCATCCTGACATGTTTGTACCAATTCGCGTGCTTTTGGGGATACATTACCAATCATAAACATACGCGAAGAATCACCATGAAATCCCTTGTACTCGGCGGTTAAATCAACATTTACAATGTCGCCATCTTTTAATATTACATCATCACTGGGGATGCCATGTACGATAACGTCATTAACCGATGTACAGATGCTTTTTGGATAACCTTGGTATCCCAAATCAGACGAACGTGCACCATTTTCGCGCAAGAATTCCGCAACCATTCTATCAATTTCACCTGTTGATATTCCGGCACGAATATATGGTGTAATATAATCAAAACAGCGCGCCACTAAATCGCCAACCACGCGCAGACGTTTGAAATCTTTTGGTGCATACACAGATGATAACATTTTAATTCCTTCGTTTAATGGACATTTTATATGTTTTTAATACAAGTTTTAATGCAAAATCGCGCAACAATATTTCACTGGGCATACCTGTGGTTCGTATCTGGCCTTCTAGTTCATTAAGGCGGATTAAAACCGCGCTGATATCATCGGCCGACCATATTTTCATTGCAATGTGGAATTTATCAGAAACCTTCCAAAACAGACGTGGCAATTGTCCATCAACAACGGCGGTCAGCAATGTTTTAAAATGCCGATCCAACATACGAACCAACATATTGGGTTCTGCGCCATCGTATAATAATCTGTCCAATGCCAGCATTGTTTGTTGAATATGACCCGCCGTCAAAGAATACAAAAAGTCATCGGTATTTGATGCGCCTGTGTCAGGCAGACATTTTTCAACATCATCTAAATCTATGGTCTTTTTATCATCAACATATAGGGCAATTTTTCCCAAGAAACCACGCGTGATTCCACGATCACCACCAAGATGATTCGTCATATAAATCATTGCATCAGGTGAAATCTGTTTAATGCCGGCGATAGTAAATAACTCTTTACGAATCACTGTTTCTAATGTCTTGGCGTCATCAGTATAACATGCAACGGCCGCCACATTATTTCCATTTTCAAAAAATGTGCGCACGCCACCACCGGCACGTAAATCGCCCGCCGTAATAATAACCATTGCATCCAATGCAGGATGTTCAATTAAATCTTTGATGGCCTTGGCATCGGAATCGCCCACATTTGAAATAATAACCATTTTACGACCACCAAACATTGATGGTGTGCAGGCCTCGGCAAAAAGGGCGTCTTGTTTGTCGCGCAGGTCGGCAGAATCAAGTGCAAAGATGTTATCTTTTTCTATTGCCAAAATTTCAATGGATTTATCACACAATTCATCAACCAAACCCGCGTCAGGTCCGTAAATTAAAACGGCCTTGACCCCAGTAATTCCATTGGTAAAATCCGATTCTTTCCACTTCATTTTTTCTGTTCATATGCGGCAATATCCGCAATCGCACGTGTTCCGATTTTATTGGCCAGCACGGTTATCGTATTCGTGACTGCATTATTATAGGATGCATTTGCCGCAACCAAGTACCGAACAAATGTATATGATTCGGATGCAGTTTCGGTTCCAGATGCAATTTTTTCATCACCATGTTTCAATACATAATTTGCAGTTAATTGTATTTCTTGCCATGTCGCACTGCCCGTTGGTTCTAATGCCTTGTATTTAGTAGTCGGGTTTTGTAATGATACAATTAACTGGTATGGGGCATTTGGTTCTTTTTGACCACCGAATTGGCTGTTCAGTGCATTGCGTAATTCAATGCCGTTAATACCGCTGATTGCTGGAACATAGATGTCGGTATTACTGCCCGAAAACATCGGGGTAAAACCGCATCCACACAATAATAAAAGACACAAGTATTTTTTCATAAAGGTTTACCTAAATTAAATAAATATTGTTTTCTTGTTGCAATTTATTCATATAATACCTAGAGTTTTAGTAAATCGCAAGAGGGAATGATGAATATTTTTCTTATAATGTTAATATCTGTATTTATGGCAGCATACTATATGTTCTTTGCACCATCTGCGCGGGTGCCAGAACAAGAAACAGTTCATGCGGTTGCGGTTTCTGATTTGCGTTCAATTGCAGAATGTGCGCTGGCCATGCATAATGCACAAATTTCAGGGGCAACATTTAATGATATTTGCGTTGATCAAAACGAAATCAAAAGTGAATTTATATGCCTTGATGCGAAAAACGCAATTACCGAGTGTGAAGCCAGTGGAATAAAAAAACCGAAACTTAGTTTATTGGTAACCGCGACCGGTAAAATACATACATCTGATTATAATGAAATGATGGAAATATTAGAAAAGAATTTCGCAACAACTGGTTCTTTTGGAATATTACAAGACGGTATGATTGTATCGGGCGGAACTGCGCTGGCAAGGGCGGTGCCAGAAGCAATACAAGAGGAAATGGAATTAGAAGATGGGCAATTGGTATATATGTCGCATTATGATATACCCGATCCAGATAAGGTGTTCACTGGGGCAGCTGGCGACAATATTACGTGTCCGGTGGGAACAAATAAAACATATCGTTTTGGCCGCTGGCAATGTATTGGATACAATTTGAAAACCAGTTGTGGTGGCGATTTAGTGTGGGATGCAAGTGTAATGGAATGTGTACCCGACGAATCACGTAAACCATTGTGCGCTGGGCGTCAGACCGCCATTATCGTTGACGAAGTATGGGAATGCGTTAATCCATTTACAGAACGAAATTGTGGCAGTAATCTGGTCGCACGTTTAAATTATGAAACGCTTGAATGGGAATGTGTAGAAGACCCAAATAAAATTCCTGTGGCAAGTAAATGTTCTGCGGTACAAGCAAAAACACACCGTGGACGTGGCGGTGCATCATTACGAATCACATCCAGTACATGTACAGAATGCGAAAAAATGGTTGTGGACGAAGAAACCTGTGTAACGGTTTGTGTGCCGGATGCAACAAAAATCACAGACCAACGTTGTTATCCTGGGCGCAGTTCCGAATGCAGTGGCGAATCGCGTGCGTTTTACTTTGGTTTCCCAAATGCAACATACGTTAGAAATGCCAAGGTTGTGGCCGAATCTATGGTGCCATTTGATTCTGTACATTCACAGAATCGCAAATTTAATTGCCTTGATTGTGGTACAGGCACAATAGATAGACAGAAATCACAATCGCCATTTGTGGCGGTATGCGAATGAAAGACCGCATTTCTGCGGTTTTTTTATGGTTATAAATCTGCGAAAGAATCGGATATAATTCATAATAATTTGGAATTACGCAAATTTTTACAAAAAACTATATGTAGACATATTTTTATCAAAAATTAACTATATATTGTAAAAAATGTCGTTAACGAATCGGTTTTTATGCAAAAAAGTGCTTTTTGTTGACACAAAATATATTTTGGTGCCCAAATAAAAAAATTTTTATGCGCTAAGATGCCCAGAAAACCGCCATTTTTAAAAGTAAAGCGAAAAAATAAAAAAATTTACATTTTATGCGTTGTTTATAAAACGTAAAAACTATATATTGTTATAGAAACAATAAAAGGGACACAATATATTGTGTTTTTTGACAAAAATCGGAGTTTATATAATGTCTGACACAAATAAGGAAGTGAAAATGCAGGTTGCGCCGACATTTGTATGTAATGTAATGAGTGTGAAAAAACGTTCTGGTGAAACGGCTGCGTTTGATGCAAAGAAGATTTACAATGCAATTAAAAAAGCGGCGTGTGCCACAAATGAAATATCTGATGAATATGTTGCCCAAATCACAAACGAAGTTTTAAATGATTTGGACAATAATTTTATGGGGCGCACCCCATCGGTTGAAGAAATACAAGATATAGTTATCAGAAAGTTAATGGATTCTCATTCTTATAAAACAGCCGAAGCATATATTATATATCGTCAAAAACATTCAGAAATTCGTAATGCCAATGTTGATGCTATTGAAATAATTGAAAGTTATGTCGGCGGTTCAAATTGGCGTATCAAAGAAAACGCAAATATTGGCTATTCTATTGGTGGTCTGATTTTGCGCACCAGCGAACGCGTTACCGCAGAATATTGGTTAAATATGTTCCCCCAAGAAATTGCCGATGCACATCGCAGCGCGGCAATTCATATTCATGACCTTGGGTGGTTAACAGGATATTGTGCAGGTTGGTCATTACGCGAATTGTTGTACGAAGGATTCAATGGTGTTCCGGGATATCTGCAGTGCGAACCAGCCAAACATATGGCAACCGCAATATCTCATATGGTGAATTTCCTTGGAACATTGCAAAATGAATTTGCTGGGGCCCAGGCATTCTCGTCTGTGGATACTTATCTGGCGCCATATGTCCGCATTGATAATATGTCATATGCTGATGTGAAAAATGCAATGCAGACATTGGTATTTAATTGTGCGGTACCATGTCGTTGGGGAACCCAGACACCATTTATTAACTTTACATTTGATTGGACATGTCCAAAAGATTTGCGTGAACAGCGTCCGTTTGTTGGTAAAAAGCAGGTTGATTTCACCTATGGTGATCTTCAGGCCGAAATGGATATGATAAACAAGGCGTTCATTGAAGTTATGACCGAAGGTGATGCGCATGGGCGTCCGTTTACATTCCCGATTCCAACGTATAATATTACAGATGATTTCCCATGGGATCATCCAAATGTTAAACCTTTGTTTGATTTGGCGGCAAAGTATGGAATTCCAAATTTCCAGAACTTCCTTAATTCTGATTTGAATCCAACGGATGTTCGTTCTATGTGCTGCCGTTTGCGCCTTGATGTGCGTGAATTGTTGAAACGTGGTGGCGGTCTGTTTGGCTCGGCGGAAAAAACGGGTTCAATTGGGGTTGTAACAATGAACTTGGCGCGTCTTGGATATACCCACAAAGGCGACCGCGAAGGTTTGTTCCGTGAACTTGAAAGATTAATGAATATGGGCCGCGAAGTTTTGGAAATCAAACGTCGTGTGATAACCAAACATATGGATAATGGTTTATATCCGTTTACAAAACGCTATCTGGGGAACTGGAATCATCATTTCTCTACGATCGGTGTGAACGGTGCAAACGAAATGGTGTTGAATTTCACAGATGGCAAAGAAAATATTGCAACGCCATTTGGTAAGAAATTAGTTTTAGATTTAATGGACTTTATGCGTGATAAATTGGCAACCTTCCAAGAAGAAACAGGTAACCTGTATAATTTAGAGGCGACCCCAGCCGAAGGTTGTTCATATCGCTTTGCAAAAACCGATGTGAAAAATTTCCCAGATATTATAACGGCGGGTACGCGTGAAGCGCCATATTATACCAATTCAACGCAATTGCCGGTGAATTTCACAGATGATCCGTTTGTTGCATTGGAACATCAAGAGGAATTGCAACGCAAATATACGGGCGGAACAATGTTGCATCTTTATATGGGTGAACCAGTTTCATCTGGCGAAGCCGCACAAAAGATTGTCCGCACGATATTTGAAAACTACAAGATTCCGTACATGACACTTACCCCGACATTCTCAATATGTCCAAAACACGGGTATTTGCCAGGTCGGCACGAGTTTTGTCCAAAGTGCGATGCAGAATTGGGAATCAATCCTGATACCGCATCAAACAAGGCATAACGGTTTAACAAAAACAATCAAAAAAGGAAAAGGAGAGTAAAAATGATCGCAAACGAACAACAAAGAACACCATGTGAAGTTTTCTCACGCAGTATGGGTTTTATCCGCCCAACCAAGAACTTTAACATTGGTAAATATTCTGAATTTTGCGAAAGAAAAACATTTACAGAAGCAAACAGTTTGACCGCTGGGGCACGTCACAGCGAATTGATGAAAAAGGCGGCATAAGGTTATGAGAGCAATTCAGATTGGTGGATTGGTATCGTTCACAACGATAGATTATCCAGGAAAATTGGCGGCTGTGTTGTTTTTGGTTGGTTGTCCAATTCGTTGTGCGTATTGTTCAAATCCACATCTGATTGGGGTTGGTGATGGTGAATATGACCCCGAAAAAGTTTTTGAATGGTTGCAGACCCGTGTGGGAAAGCTTGAAGCCGTTGTGTTTTCCGGTGGCGAAGCGTTAATGCAGGGGGATGCAACCATTGATTATATGCGTCGTGTGCGTGATTTAGGTTTTGCTATTGGTCTGCATACGAACGGTTTTTATCCAGAAACGCTTGCACGGGCAAGTGAGGTTGTTGATTGGATTGGTATAGATTACAAAGCAATCAAAACAAATTACGAAAAATTAACAGGTGTCAATATCGCATACGACCATCTTATAAAAAGTTTGGACGTATGGGCGAAAACAGGTAAACCAGCTGAGGTTCGTGTAACCTGTGATCCGCGTTATGTATCACCTGATGATTTATTGGAAATCGCGCGTGATGTATCAAATCGTGGATACAAGAATTTTGCTGTTCAGAAATATATTCCACATTTTGAAGACGAAGAACACAAAACAACATCTGCCATGCGCGAAGTGTTTTTCAGCGATGCAGAATTGCGCGAAAAAATAAATGCATTATTTGATACAGTTATCTGGCGAGAATAGGGCAGATTTCTATTCCATTATCAACTTTT
>JAEEQU010000070.1 GCA_016285415.1 Alphaproteobacteria bacterium
GCAGGGCATCTGCATACGTTCCGGCAAGTTTCGCAATGGACCGCCAATTTAATATCTTTTCAATAATCGGATGGTTGTCTATTAAATCATTTAAAGTGTCTGCATCGGTGGAACGCTTTTTATTTTCGGGCATGTGCATTTCATCAAACAAGACGGTTGCCAATTGCTTTGGACTGGCGATATTAAATTCATGGCCAGCCATTTCCCAAATTTCATTACTGATATCAGTTAACTGTTTATGAAATACCCCCGACAATTGATTAAGGCGGGCGCGGTCAACCAACACACCTGCGCGTTCCATCATTGTCAAAACCATTATCAGTGGGCGGTCGCATTTGTCATATAATTCGGCCAGTTTTTTATTCGCATCCAGTTGTGGACGCATATGTTTATACAGCGCCATTGTGACCGCGGCATCTTCGGCGGCATACGGATATGCTTTGTCAATCGGCAACATATCAAAGTGCATATCGGCATCGCGCGTTTTTGGCGGAAACAGTGACGCAAATGTTATATCGTAATGGTTCAGATATTTGGCCGCCAATTCATCCATACTATGCGAATGCAGTGTGCCATGCAACGCATATGAAATCAGCATGGTATCGTCAATTGGCGATATTTGTTCAATATTCCATCCTTCGTTTGCCAAAATATGCAAATCAAATTTAATGTTATGTCCGACCTTGGTAATATTTTTGTTGGTCAGTATCGGCCAAATTTTTTTGTATAAATCGTCCACAGAAATTTGTCCGTCTGCGAATTTTGCATCGCCAAATAAATCGGCCGATGCGGTTTTATGGCGCAGTGGAATATAAACACCGTGCGTTGAATCAACCGCCAAAGACATCCCAACCATTTTATCGGTTTCTTGGTTAAGGCCGGTTGTTTCGGTATCAAGCGCGATAACATCACGAACATTTGCCAGAAATTTTTCCAGTTCCGCAACAGTAGAAATTTTCGCAAATGTAATTTTCAAATCGTCTGTTGGTTTTTCTGGTTCTTCTGCCACCGGAATATCGGTGGGGCATACGGATCCCGGAAAATTAAATATGGGCGCATTGTCGGCAACGGGTGTGTCTGGGAAAGTGCGTGATATTTTTTCATACAAAGAATTGCTTTCCAATTCTTTGCGCACGAATTCCAATGCCGCGGCGCGATTAAAGCGAAATGGTGCGATGGTCAGACCCGACAAATCAACATCGCGTTTCAATGTTACCAACTGCTTTGAAATATATGCCATGTCGCGCGCATCAGATAACATTTTGCGCGTGCGTTCATTTTTTATATCGTCCAAATGTGCATATAAATTATCCAGCGACCCAAATTCGTTAATCAGTTCGGCGGCCTTTTTCGGACCGATTCCGCGCACGCCGGGAACATTGTCAGACGAATCGCCCATCAGCGATTGCACATCAACAACCTGTTCGGGTGCGACGCCAAATTTTTCAAGAACTTCTGGTCGCCCGATTGTTTTTTGTTTCATGCCATCATACAGGTATATGCAATCAGACACCAATTGCATTAAATCTTTGTCGCCGGTCATAATGCGTGTTTTGTCGGCGATTTGGCAACTTTGCGTGGCAAGTGTTGCAATCACATCGTCGGCCTCTACCCCGGGGATACACAAAACTGGAACGCCCATTTCGCCAAGGGCGTGTTGCACCATGACCGATTGTGATATTAAATCAGCGGGTGTTTCATCACGGTTTGCCTTGTATTCTGGATATATATCTTGGCGAAAGGTTTGACGTGATGCATCAAAAACACAAACGAAAGTGTCGTTTGGTTTTGCGGCGGCGAACACCGGCAACATCATATTAAGGAACGCATATACCGCACCTGTTGGCGTGCCATCAGAACGCGTCAGGCGACTGTGCACGCCATAGTATGCACGAAATAAAATTGAATTACCGTCAATCAGTGTCAGCATATGCGTTTCTCTTTGGGTTATAGTTAAATCAGGGGCGTTGCCGCCCCATCATATTTTTTAAAACAGATATCTGATTTTTGCGCGTGCATCATACTGTAACAAATCTGGTTTTGCATTAGGATTTTCTACAAAATCAGGGATGTAAACCGCGCGTGCTTCAATATCAAATTTAAATGGTAATGCCGGTACACCAAGTGTTACCCCAAGCATACCTTGGTATGCGGCGGTTGTTTCCCAATTGGTACGGACATTGTTTTTTTCGGTTTTGCCGTTAAACGCCACACCACCACCAAGACCAATGTATGGTTTAATAACAGTTGACGGCATTTTGAAATATGCGTTTAACATTGCCAAATTCGTGTGTGAATCAGATTCACTAAGATAATTATATTCGGCCTCTACCCGAAATGCAGGCAAATCAATTCCGAACATTGCGCCAACGGATTGTGCAGGGTCTGTTTTGTCTTTGTCATCGGTAAATACGGTTTGTCCACCAACGCCAATTGAAACCCCCGTGTACAGGTCCCAAACCGGATTCGCAATTGCGGGCGCAGATGTGGCCGCGATTATAGAACATAAAATAATTGATGTTTTTAACTTCATCTTTATCTCCTTTATGTGATAATATAATAGAAAAAGAGATATCTATATGCAAGAAAATAAACCTGTTTTAATTGTTGGCCTTGGGAATCCTGGGGCGGAATATGAACGCACGCGTCATAATGTTGGTTTTATGGCGATAAAATATTTGGCGGGCGAAGATGCCACATGGAAAAGCGAATTGTTTGCGCGGACATTTACAACAAATGTTGATGGGCGCCGCGTTATTTATGCGATGCCACAAACATATATGAACGACAGCGGCCGTGCGGTGCGTGCGATAATGGATTTCTATAAAATACCGATTGAAAATATTATTGTTATTCATGACGATATGGATTTAAAGGTTGGCGATTTGCGAACCAAAATTGGTGGATCCAGTGCCGGCCACAACGGTATAAAATCAATTGATGCCAATGTTGGAAACGAATATATGCGTGTGCGAATCGGAATTGATCACCCACGCAATTTGGGTTTGCCGATGGACGCGGCCGATTGGGTATTGGGCAAATTTACCAACGAACAATTTGAAAAAATCCAAGACACAATTAAAAAGATAAGTTTTTAATTACTTTCCCAGTCATTTGGTGAAACATTAAGTTGGTTTCCATTGGATACCATAGATTGCAAGGAAATGCATTCCGTTCCCACGCATATTTTTGTGGCATTGGTATAATGGCAATCATTTATGGTTGTGCCGCCGGTGTTACCTGTTGTTTGTCCCACCGGACAATCAGAAACTTGGCAGGTGATTAATGGAACGCTGTAATTCCAATTGCTACAATAGCCATACTGACCCGCTTCAATAGGGATACATTTGCATGCCTTATGATACGGACTAGCTGGGGCTATGCAGTGTTGGGTGCCTGTGGTATTGTTTGTTGGGTAGGTATTAGATTCTCGTTCGCATGCGGTGCAATAATAGCCATTCAGGTTATTAAATGCTAACACTGTATTTGCACTGGCATCAGTGTTATTGGAAACACTATATTTATTTTCGCTATCACACCAACGATTGCTATTGTGGCTATTATTGTTGTCTGACCTAATTGTTTTTGTATAATAACAACTGTCTACATTATATGTATGATTGGTTTCATCATATACGGCATTTCCAGAAATGTTCTGCTTATCATCGTCCGATATTGAAGAGCCGTTGTCATCGTTGGCATTAAAAAGGTTGCATGGACGGTCATTCAGATAACAGAAATCCCCCTCTGCATGATAATCATCCGTGAAAATAAGTATTTGGGAAGAAGCATCCACGCACGAAACAAACCCAGATTGGCCAAATATATCATTACTAAAACCACATGTTGTTGAGGCATTATCACTGCCGGTGGCACACGGTTTATAGCAAAAATCTTTGCTGTCTGCTATATTTGTGATGTTTGGATAGTCGGGTGGACATACTTGTGTCTGTATTGTGGCATTGGCGCCATCGCCTATGCGTGTTTTGTACTGTGCAGGCGTGACGGTAGTTCCATCAAAAAAACGGCACTCACCACTATCTATATTCCATTCACACCCTGCATAATTTTCGCATGCGCTTTGGCTATTCAGTGAATTGTCAAAGCAATTTGGTATACAACGCAAGAACTCCCCGCCGCTTGTATCATCATATACCGGCTGACACCCAGAATCAGCATTGCAACCGGCCAGTCCGTTACTAACAGGATAGTCCACCGAACACACCGTAACCGCCATTGCATCATGTAATGTGATCAGCAAAAGAAACAGAGGCAACAAATTTTTCATGCTGTTATGATAAAACATAATATAAATTGTGGCAACAATAAAATTAAATTAATAACTTCTTCCCACCAGATATATCTTAAATCCCATATTGCTTAATGCGATGCTGTCGCCATGTGGCAACCCAGGAATATTGTGCAAGCTGTCTGGGATAACATCCTTAACAAAAATTGTGCCACGGCCACAAACTTTATCGGGGGCAATATCAATACGCGATTGCAGTGTGTCGCGTGCCCTATCAAATGCCCGCCATCCCCATCCAAATGTGAACGTGGTATCCATTGGTTG
>JAEEQU010000071.1 GCA_016285415.1 Alphaproteobacteria bacterium
CGCGGTCGGAAAAAGTATTTTCGTCTTCGTGACCACGCAGAGTGCCAAGTTCGGCCTCGGTCGTGACCCCATGTTCGTGTGCGTATTTCGCAACCTGGGCGGATATGGCAATATTATCATCCAACGGTAAATTGCTGGCATCTATCATTACACTGGAAAAACCCAAATCTATGGCGTGGGCGCATGTGTCAAATGAATGGCCATGGTCCAAATGTAGTGCAACTTTTTCGTTTGGGGTAATGTGCGCGGCACCAATTATTGCCATCAGTATATCGTCCCCCATATATTCCAAGGCAGATTCTGATACGGCAAGGATAATCGGACTGTGTGTGTGGCGGGCGGCGCCCAAAACGGCGGATAAGGTTTCAATATTGTAGAAATTGAACGCCCCAATGGCGTAACGATGTTGCAGTGCGTCATTAAACATATCGGTTGTGTTCACAAGACCGTATTGCTGATATTTCATAAAAAATCCCCCTCCACATACCTCTGTTTGTGTAATTATAGCATATTTTTTGTTAATTCTGTACGATTTTATACCGATGAAAAAAAGACACAAAATAGTTGACTAGGGAATTTTTTGTGCAAAAATATGATAGAACGAATCGGGAGTGGTTCAGAGAGTAAACATATAAAAGGATAACGTGATGAAAAAAATTTTGGCTTCTGTGTTTGCGTTGACAGTATTGGCGGGTTGCACATACTATGATTACTACAAGGGCGGTGTACGCTATACCCAAGATGGTGAAGATTGTGTATATTATATGGATGAATATGCACGTCATTATTCCGAAGGTATCCGTGGCATAGACGGCAGCAACCGTATTGTATACAAGAATACACGTTGCGCAGATTTGTTTGCACGTGATAACGCGGGGCGTATGGAACGCAATGATCGTAAAATTCTGACCCCAGTTGCCGTTGAAACAACATCTTGCAAAAAATGTTCTTCGGGATGTGGTGCGGAATTTGTTCCGGTAACACGTCGTTTTTACACAATTTCAGGCAAATAATAATATTTGACTTTATGAAAGGCATCGCCAAATTTGGCGGTGCTTTTTTATTTGAAACCCGTATTAATTTGTGATAGAATCACATAGACAAGGAGATATATTATGAAAAAGATTTCAAGATATTTTTTGATGGCAACTGTTTCGTTGTCCATGTTTGCCCAAAATGCATTTGCAGCAGATCAAACGGGTGTTTGTAAATTGATAAGTGAACTTGAACCGGTTATTAGAACACTGCGTATACTCGCGTTCTTGGGTGCGGCATTTGTTTTGATGGATTGGGCATGGGGATTCATCAAAAGTGGCGAAGTTAAGAAGGAGGACTTAAAAGACAAGGGTATTGGTATGTTTGTCGGGTTCTTCCTGTTGTTTGGTGTCGGGCTCATATTGACATTTGTGGCATCAACTGGGGGTCAGTCATATCTTGGATGTGTCAAGGACGCATTCGCCGTTACCAAGGCGTAATGCCTAAAAAAAGATAAAGGCGCCGAAATGGCGCCTATTTTTTATCTGATTTTCTTATTTATGTAATTTTTGGCAAATTCCGTTTCGCGCACCCTTTGCCAATGTTCAATGGTGTTGGTGCCGTATCTAGTAAGGTTGCCAAGTGTGCTGGTGTCGTGGCAAGAAAAATCTATACACAAACTTTTAATCGCGTTGTATGTAATATCGCTTAGGTATTGATAATCGTGCAGGTTTGGATGTTCGTCCCACTGGGCAATAATTTTTTTCATCGCCTTAATATATGCGGTTAATAATCGCACATTCATATAATCTTGCAGATTTACGCTGGTCGGGTTTGCAATTGTGTCGGGTTTTGGATTTGCGATGTTTGGTAACAATTTATAATATGACACCAAATCTTTTTTTGTTTTGCCATAGAACAACCATTTCATTTTTTGCTGATTAAATTCGGCGAAATGTCTTGAACCGGCCCCCAATGAATAAAAGATGCCGTTCAATTGTTTCGTTAACTCTTTGGACTGTGCGCGCAGTACAAGGCGTTCGGTTTGAGAGGCCTTTCTGGAAATATATTCCAGTGGTTGTTTTGGGTTAAGAAAATATTCTTGGAAAAATGTTGTTGGCGATTTTTTGCCGATTTCTTTAACCAATGCCCATGCCGCATAACGTGTTAATTCGGTATCAGATTTTTCGTCATTATAATAAGTATGGTTTTGTGGTAATTGTCCGTTATTTTGTTTTGCAAATGGTTTTGGTGTGTTCTTGCTAAGCGCGATTTCCAATGTTAATGGTGCGGTATAAAAATCTCTATCTGCGGGTTGAACGATATCCAGTAAATCATTTAACATCCAATATTCATTTGCACGAATAATATATTTCTCGTTTGGGACGATATCTGGCCATAATGATAATTCGTTTTGAAAACGGTAATCGTGGCGCGCGCCATTAAGATTACGAAATTCTTTGGCGTGTGGATAGATGCTCATGTGATGTCCTTTTGCTTATTGGTTGGTGTCGTCTGTGTGGGCGATAGAAAACAAAACAGATGATATAAGTGATTGATAGGGCACATGTTGTGCGGCGGCCAATTCTTTTAACCGGTCCAGAACAGGACGCGGAATACGCATATTTATAACTGCATCAGATTTATTAAATGCACGATATGCCGCATATTCACGTAACAGCGATTCAATGTTCATTACAAAAAGTTGTTGCATAACATTTGGCATTTTTAACCTCTATACATTGTTCAATACGACCGTCTTTACAAACCACTATACCATTGTATTTACATTTGTCAATACAAATGTCTAGACCGTTGTGTTTACTGTGGTATTTACGATTGTGTTGTATTTTGTGTTACGGAAATTGTGGTGATTTTTTTTGCAAATTTTTGTGCCCCCAGATATAAAAAATTTTGTCGTTTAAAACGCGTTTGTTTTTATCTTGGCTTGCACTTTGTTTGGCGATAATATAAAATGCATTTCGTAAAGGATAAAAGGAAAGGTGTTTTTATGATTAAAAAAATTCTTTGTTCATTGTTTATTGTATGTGGTTTATTTGTGACGCGCGCACGTGCGGAATTGAAAGTTGATATTGTTGCCGGAACAACCGAACCAATTTCGGTGGCGGTTCAAAAAATAGAACTGGGGTCGGGGGCATCTTCATCTGATGCGGCGACAATACGAAAAATTGTTGAAGAAAATTTAAAGCGTACTGGTCTTTTTCATATCGTAAATCATAACGCGTTTCCTGAATATGTAAAATTGGATGCTATGCCGGACTTTAAATTATGGACCGCGGTAAAGACCCAGGTGCTTGTTCAGGCAAAACTTTCCAAGACCGATGACAAAAAATATCAATTAGATTTCTTTGTTTGGGATATTCCGGGTAAAGAACAGATAGAGGCACAAAGTTTGGTCGCATCAAAAAAATCTGTTCGCCGTTTGGGGCATATTATGTCGGATGCGATTTATGAACGTCTGACCGGCGAGGTTGGTTATTTTGATACCCAAATTGTGTTTATTGCGGAAACTGGACCAGTGGATAAACGTGTAAAGCGGATGGCAATTATGGACCAAGATGGTTATGGTTTGCGCTATCTGTCGGATTCCAAGACATTTGTTATGTCGCCACATTTTTCACCAAATATGCAATCGGTTGTGTTCTTGTCATATTATGATGACGATCCAATGGTTTGGGTTTTGAATTTGGATACCGGTGAACAACGCAGATTGGGCAGTTTCGGTGGTATGAATTTTGCGCCACGGTTTTCGCCTGATGGGGCGCGTGTGGCATTATCGTTGGTTAAAAACGGTATTACACATATATATGAATATAACATTGAAACAAATGAAATTAGACAATTGACCAAGGGTGATTCTATTAACACCAGCCCATCATATTCGCCCGATGGTCGTAAGATTGCCTTTAATTCAGATCGCAGCGGCAGCCAGCAGATTCATATATTGGATTTAGATACGGGTAAAATAGAACGTATCACATACGGGGCAGGGCGCTATGCCACACCAGCGTGGTCACCAGACGGACAATTCATCGCATTTACCAAGATGGCGGATGATACATTTTATGTTGGTATAATGGATGAAAACGGTAAAAATGAAAAGATTCTTGCGGGCGGTTGGTTTATGGAGGCACCATCTTGGGCACCGGGTTCACGTCGGTTGGTATATTATGAAACGGAACGCGCCAGCGACGACATTGAACGTATGAGCCATATTCGCAGTGTTGATATTACTGGTCAGAATTTATATGACATTGAATTGCCAGATGGCATAAACGGTGTTGAACCAACATGGTCGCCAAGGTTGCCGTAATGAAGCGTATAACGGTCGCGTTTTGTTGGTTGTTTTTCACATCTTTCGCCATGGCGGTGCCGGCACGTGTTGGGCATATCATAGATGGTGATACTTTTTCTGGGGTGGTAAAGTTAGAAGGTGATATTGAAATTTCGGTGCGTGTACGCCTGCGCAATGTTGATACACCC
>JAEEQU010000072.1 GCA_016285415.1 Alphaproteobacteria bacterium
ATACCGTAGAAGGATATGGTTGCAAAAAATGGTGAACCAGACGAATTGTCTGTAATAGATTCTTTTTACATACCCGATCCAGATAGGGGTTTAGAATTACCAGAAAGCACATATATTGTGCGGCCATCGTATGAACCGGGTGGTCCATTGTATACGATTGATGAACATGGTGCCACGTACAAGGCGGACTATTTCACCGAAGAAGAGATTCAAACCATTTTATCAATGGTGAACCCGCACGAACGTGAGCTTTATGAGAAATTGATGGACGGAGATGTGTCTGGTACAGAGTTTGATTTACAAACCATGTTGTCGGCGGATGAGAGATTGAAAAAAGCATATGAAAATGCAAAAGATAAACGGGCATTTATCCGTGGGTTAATGGAAGAAGACAGAATGACAATCTTGACCCATTTCTTGCGTAATAGTGTTGTACAAATGGCAATGGAAAAAAATAAATTTACTTATTTAAAAGATAAAACAGAGGCTGGAGATACTGTCTCAAAAATTGCTAAACAAAAGGGACTCCATTATTTGGGGCACACGGGTACTGTTCCGGCAATATTAGAAGCATTCGGAATGGAAACAAATAACATTCTTGATAAATTGGAGTCGTGTGGTATGGATGTCAATAGAATCTTTGATGCTATAAATAACACAAAAGGGACGGTGGCTGATGGTTGTGGGGAAATACAGGGAACAGAGATAAAACGAGCTTTGGAAAATAATGTGGTGTTGGATTTTTACAAAGTGTACGAGAAGATTCTAGAAAATGAGTATGAATACTTTAACATTGAGAATATATCACACTATGATCAGAATTTGGCCAAGGCGTATCAAAAATTCTGTCGATCTATGTCTGATAGATATGCCAAGTGGATAGAAAAATTAAAACAGAATGGTATTTATGCAATATTACAAAAAAAATTCAGAGAACAACAAATGGCTTATATGCCGCAGGGGCGCGAAATGTAAATCAAAATTTGCAAATTAAAATTTATTTGCAATAATGTTTCTGTTATGCGCAGACGTTCAAAAAAACTTTTTCAAAAATATCTTGTTTTGATTGCAGTTGGGCTTTTTGCCATCATATATTTTGCTATGCGCATTTATTCGCCTGTTTCGGCGCCGGTTAATTTTGTTGTTAATTCTGGCGACAGTGTGTCGGGTGTTGCGGCACGTTTGGACAAACAAAAATTGGTCGTTTCAGACATGGCATTTAAATTTGCGATTCGTATGCGCGGTGGTGGTGTCCAAAGTGGTGAATACGAAATTCCGGCGGGTGCATCGGTTTGGCGAATCGCAGGGATGTTTGCCAATGGTAAAATTGCAACAACAAAAATTGTTATTCCCGAAGGGATAACTATTTTACAAATCAAAGATTTATTGCGGGCGGCCCCAAATTTAACAGGTGATGTTGAATGTGGCGATGGACGCGATTGGGGTGCGGTGTGTGATTTGGCCGATGGCGATATATTTCCGGACACATATTATGTTGCACGTGGAACTGCGCGATTGGCGGTTTTAGATTTGGCATATAAAAAAATGCAGAGCATAAAAAATGATTGGATTCACACGCGTCGTAATCCGCCGGCACCACTGCGTGGGTGGGATGATGTTATTACACTGGCATCCATTGTGCAACGTGAAACACCGAAAACGTCCGAGATGAAAATAGTGGCCAGTGTTTATCTAAACCGGTTGCGCAAAGGGATGAGGTTGCAGGCCGACCCAACGGTTATTTATGCACTGACCAATGGTTATGGTGATATGAAGGGTAGCCCATTGTTGCGTGGGCATTTAAAAATAGACAGCCCATATAATACATATATGAATAATGGTCTGCCACCATCGCCAATTGCGAATGTCGGCGCGCATGCGATTCGTGCGGTGTTGGAACCGGCGGACACAAAGTATTTATTTTTCGTTGCCGATGGACATGGCGGTCATAAATTTTCAACGGATTATGAAACGCATCAAAAAAATCATGCGGATTGGCGTGATATAAAAAAACAAAATAATCCACAAGTTTTTGATAATAATTAAATCCACTTGTTATTTTTTGTTAGAATTCTTTTATTGAAAAACTATCTTGGGAAGGTAGAATTTTTATTAGCTAGAGAAAAATTCTAGTTTTAACACAACACAAGGAAAGGATATATCATGAAAAAAATAGCTTTGACGTCTTTATTGGCTGTGTTTGCTATTTCTAGTGCAAACGCGGCAACGAATTATTTTGTTGGTGGCAGTTTAGGGCTTATAACAGATGATACACACGATTCTCAATTCACCATGGCGCCAGAATTTGGTTGGAAATTAAATTCTAATTGGGATTTGGGTGTTATGGCGGAATTTGGTTATAACCATCATTATGCTGGTGACGATGGTTTGTATCAATATGGCGCAGGTATGTTTGCACGTTACAAGGTTGCACAATTGGGCGGACTTAAATTGTTATTGAAAGGTACCGCAGGTCTGGAATTTGGAACAGTGGCTTCTGATAATGATGCAATTGATGGTGAAACATTAACATCGCTTGGTGTTAGCATCACACCTATGATTACATATAATCTTACAGAATCGTTTACACTGTATGCGAACTTGAATTTCTTGGGTGTGTATGCGGGGTATGATTTTGAAAACAAAGATTTGGGTGTAGATGATAGTTGGAGATTTGGTGCGATTGCTGATTCTGATAATGTTATGAACACAAACGATTTCCAAATTGGTTTCTTGTATAACTTCTAATGGTTATATGAAATAAAATTGTCCCGACCAGTTGGTCGGGATTTTTTTGCTATATACAAATAAAGTATGTAAAATACTTTTTGTTATTATTTGTTAGAATTTTTTCCTTGCAAATTTATATTTTTATGGGGTACAATTCCTATAACTAGAAACATAAATCTAGTTCAATAAACAAAAGGAAAAGGATTAGTCATGAAAAAAATTGCTTTAACTTCTTTATTGGCTGTGTTCGCTGCGGCGGGCGCAAATGCGGCAAACGTTATTGATGGTAACCCATTATATATGCCGACAAAGGGGAATTTCTATAGCGTAACAGATTTGTCTTCTCATTCCGAGAACACAAACATGTTCACATTGGGCGAAGAATTTGGTTATGGTGTAAACGACAAATTGGCGATCAGCGTTAAAACAGCAGTTGCGGAAGACGAAGAATTTGATGTCATGGGCTGGGGTGAAATGACATTTGATGCAAAATATCGTGTATTGGATCGTGGTGCATGGAAATTGGATTTGATGGGTGCATATGGCGTTAGCCCAGTATGGGGTGATCATCGTCCATTCTTGGCAGAAGAAGATACAGGTTATGCATGGATGGCCGGTGTTCGTGGTGGTTATGCAACCGCACAATGGACAGTTGCTGGTCACGTAATGTTCGTATATGGCAATTCAGAATCATTCAACTGGGGTGATGAAGGTCTGCACGTATGGAAGGTCGGTGTTGATGGTCAATATGTAGTTGATCGTAACTGGAACTTGACCGCTGGTGCAGAATATACTGGCCACACAGATGACGGCTTTAAGAATGCTGGCACATGGGAAGGTTACCTGGGTGTAAACTATAACTTTGATGCAACAAAATTCGTTGGTGCATATGTTAGCGCAGGTATGGATCACCATGGTGGCGATGCCGCAGACGAATGGGAATGGACAGACGGATTTGGCTATGGCCTGAAATTCGGTATCCAATTCTAATTGTTTGGACCAAAATATTGAAAACATCGCCCGATTGGGCGGTGTTTTTTTAGTGTTAGTTGTTAGTTATTAGTGGTTAGTGTTGGTGGAAAGTGTAAACGGGGAATGCTAACCACTAACAACCCGCCACTAAACACTAAAATTTGTGGAATTTTCCTTGACAACTGACCCCTTTGGCATTATAGTAATTGCGCTTTCCATGTAAATAAGGAAAGTGAAAAACACAGAAAAGCGCCGTAAATCTGGCAGATTTATAATTGCGGGATCGCCGTTAAAATAAGTCTGATACGGGGTTTGGTGTAAAAAAAGGACACAAAGAAAACAAAGAGATTTTGAATGCCAACAGTGAACCAACTGATTCGGAAACCACGTAAAAAGGTCGTCGTAAAATCTACGGCACCGGATATGATGGAAAATCCGCAAAAACGTGGTGTGTGCACTCGTGTTTACACAACCACACCTAAAAAGCCTAATTCTGCGCAACGTAAAGTTGCCCGTGTTAAACTTGCAAACGGTCGCGAAGTTACCGCATACATTCCAGGCGAAGGTCACAACCTTCAGGAACACAGTGTGGTTATGATTCGTGGCGGTCGTGTAAAGGACTTGCCCGGTGTTAAATATCACATCATCCGTGGTGTCTTGGATACCAAGGGTGTGGAAAGCAGAAAGCAAGGTCGTTCTTTGTATGGTGCAAAGAAAGCAAAATAATTAAAACATGTGGGCGCGCCCATGTGAGTAATCCGCATC
>JAEEQU010000007.1 GCA_016285415.1 Alphaproteobacteria bacterium
ATAGTATGCAATCTGGAAGATATTTTTTTCACAACCATTTCGTGCCCAGTTTAATAGTAAAAAAATGAATATTCAATAAAAACTTGATTTTTCGTTTATTTATGTCAGAATAGTGCCACGAAACCGTTCAAAGTGGCAAAGGCATTGCCACCAGGACATAAATAACAAGAGGTAAAAAAATGCCAAAATTAAAAACAAAGTCATACTTGAAAAAGCGTGCATCTATGACCGCAACCGGCAAGATCCGTGTTGCCAGAAATGCCCACAAAAAACTTCTGCGTAATAAATCTGCGCGTGCGAATAACGCCGGATCCAAGCCGCAGTATTTAAATGATAACATGGTCGGCCAGGCAAAAATCTTGGCGCCGTATGGTTTGAAATAATGGGGGTGTATTATGGCAAGGGTAAAACGTGGAACAACGGTTCGTCAAAAACACAATAAAATTTTAGAACGTGCCAAGGGTTATCTTGGTCGTCATAGCAGCACATATCGTGCCGCACGTGAAAAATCAGAAAAAGCGGGCCAGTATGCATACCGCGATCGTCGCACCAAAAAACGCGATTTCCGCAGTTTGTGGATTGTTCGTATTAACGCGGCGGTTCGTCCATCTGGTATCACATACAGCCAATTCATGAACGGTCTGCACAAGGCCGGTGTTGAATTGGATCGCAAGGTTTTGGCTGAAATGGCCTATGCCGGCGATGCAAATTTCGCAAAACTTATTGAAACCGCAAAACGATTTATCGCAGGGGATAAATAAAACCCTTGGCGGCAGGTTGTTTTTTGTTTATGATTATGGGGCCGCGGATACCGGCCCCATATTTATTAAAAGGTTGAATCAATGTTAAAAGAAAAAATAAAAAATATAGAATCATTGGAAGAATTACAGGAACTTTATACATCTGTATTTGGTAAAAATGGCACAATGACCGTGCGCTTAAAAGATATGAAAAATCTTAATAATGATGAACGCGCGGAATTAAATCGTGAAAATACTGAATTGCGCGAACTTTTTAAATCACGTCAGGATGAATTAGAATTGGTGGCGATGAACGCATCATTGGCAAAGCAAAAATTAGATGTAACATTGGATGGTGAACCAGAAAATCGTGGAACATTGCATCCTGTGACACAATCTTTCAAGGAAGCCGTGGCGATTTTTGAATCTATGGGTTATACATTGTGGACCGGCCCAGAAATTGAAGATGATTGGCATAATTTTACGGCATTAAATACACCGGCACACCATCCGGCGCGTGATATGCAGGATACATTCTTTTTGGAAAACGGAAATGTTATGCGCACACAAACATCCGCGATACAGATTCGTGCGATGGAAAAACTGGGCGCACCAATCAAGATTTTCGCGATTGGGAATTGCTATCGTAAAGAATTGGATGCGACACATTCGGCAATGTTTGACCAATTAGAAGGTTTATATGTTGATAAAGTAGAAAAGAACATAAATTTGTCTGATTTGTTGGGAACAATGCGGGTTTTTGCATCAAAGTTTTTCGGGCGGGATGTAGATTTGCGTATCCGTCCGTCATATTTTCCTTTTACCGACCCCAGTATAGAGATTGATATGAAATGGGGTGACAGATGGCTTGAATTATTATGTGGTGGTATGGTTCATCCAAATGTTTTGCGTAATTGTGGTATTGACCCTGAAAAATACCAAGGTTTTGCATTTGGATTCGGATGGGATCGTTTGGCGATGTTAAAATATGGGTTGAATGATATTCGGGCCTTTACCGATGGCGATATTCGTTGGTTAAAGAATAGCGGATTTTAATAATAGGGGACAAAAATGAAATGGACTTTTGATTGGTTAAAAGATTATTTGAAAACGAAATTATCGGCATCTGAAATTGCGGATACGCTTACGCGTACTGGGTTAGAGGTCGAAGATTTAATTGCACCGATTGCACCTATTGCGGCAAAAATCGTTGAATGCCGCCCGCATGAAAACAGCGACCATTTGCATGTGTTAATGGTGGATGATGGTTCTGGTAAATTGCGTCAGGTTGTATGTGGTGCACCAAATGCACGTGTTGGTTTAATATCTGCGTTGGCGGTTCCTGGTTGTGTTATTGAAGGTCATGAAATACAAAGTGGCAAACTGCGTGGTGTTGTATCTGATGGTATGATGTGCAGTGGTCGTGAACTTGGTGTAAACGATGACCATAGCGGTATCATTGAATTACCAGAAAACACAAAAATCGGCAGTGCAGTAATTGAATGCCCAACGGTTTTTGATGCGGGTATTACACCAAATCGTCCAGATTATTTGGCGGTACGTGGTGTCGCACGTGATTTATCAGCGGCCGGTGCGGGCGAATATATTGCACCAAAAGATGATAAGTTTGCGGTATCGGGTAAGGCGCGCAAAGTTAATATCAAAACAGATAAATGTCGTGCATATAAACTTGCTGAAATCCAAGGTATAAAAATTGGCCCCAGCAACAAGACAATCGCATCACGTCTACGTGCGATTGGTATAAATCCAAAAAATGCGCCAATTGATGCAACAAATTATATTTGTTATGACATGGCACAGCCCATGCACTGTTTTGACGCAGATGAAATACACGGTGACATAATTGTTCGTCTTGCAAATGCCGGCGAAGAATTTACCGACCTGTTTGGTAATAAACATAAATTGCATGATATGGATATAGTTATTGCCGATTCCGATGGTATCTTGGCATTGGCGGGTGTTGTTGGTGGTGCACGCGGTATGACAACCGATAACACGAAAAATATTATTCTTGAAAGTGCATATTTTGATCCGGTTTGTGTTCGTAAAACGGCAAAACGTTTGGGTATATCAACCGATGCGTCATACAGATATGAACGCGGCATAGACCCAACAATTACCGGCCCAGCATTAATGTGCACGGTAAAAATTATAACGGATGCGTGTGGCGGAAAGGTTATTGGATATAATGCGGGTGGTGTTGATACACCGTTGAATCCTGAAATAAAATTTTCACCGGATGTGTTCGTTCAGAAAACCGGAATAGAAATGCCAATTGATGAAATGCGGAACATTTTATTACGATTGGGGTATACGGGAAAAATGGACGGCAAGACATGGAAAATTACCGCACCAACATCACGCGTAGATGTTCAAATACCTGAAACAGTTGTTGCAGATTTAATTCGTATCTATGGCTATGAAAAGGTCGGTTTGAATTATGTTCCAGAAAAAGTAGTTCCTGTGGAACATAATGATTTGAATATACCGCTTAAAGAGAAAATTGCTGCCCGTGGATTAAACGAATCAATAAGTTTCGGATTTGGTAATTCCAAAGTTGAAGAATTATTAACAGATAAACCAATAATTCGTGTCGCAAATCCGATTATTGTTGATTTAGATACGGCGCGTAATACATTATTGGGGAATTTGTTGATTGCGGTATCAAATAATGAAAAACGCGGATATTCTGATTTAAATATGTTTGAAATGGGAACTGTGTTTGATGGCGATATGCCGGGCCAGCAGCATACACAAATCTGTATTGTTCGCACCGGTGTCACATCACCGAAACATTGGCAGAAACGCAATCGCAACGTTGATATTTATGATGTCAAGGCAGATATAGTTTCCTTGCTTAACGGCCAAAACTTTACGATTGAAACGGAAAATTCACCACTTTGGGCGCACCCATATCGCTATGGCGCGCTGTACCAGGGTAAAAAGAAATTGGCCGAATTTGGTGAATTGCATCCGTCGGTTGCGAAACAATTAAAGATAAAAACAAATGTTGTTATCGGAATAGTTGAAGATATTTGCAACCTGCCTGTGCGGACGGCGAAACGTAAAGATATTAAATTAAGCGAATTTCAACCGATTTCGCGCGACTTTGCGTTTATCGTGCCAAAAGATTTTCCGGCCGAAAAATTGGTGGCGGCGGCACGTGGCGCGTCAAATTTGGTGGCGGATGTCGTTGTGTTTGATTCGTTTGAAATGGCGGATGGAAATAAATCTGTGGCATTTACCACGACAATTATCCCGACCGAAAAAATGGCGGATAATGATTTGGCGAAATTGCATGGCGATATAATTGCGGCGGTTGAGAAAAAATGCCCAGCAAAAGTTCGCGATAAATAGTTGCTAGTGATAGTGGCTTGTGGCCACTATCACTAAACACTTGCAAAGTGCAAATTCTTTGTTATAATGGGCTTCGCTTGGGTGGTTAGCTCAGTTGGTTAGAGCGTTACGTTGACATCGTAAAGGTCGTTGGTTCGAGTCCAATACCACCCACCAAGATTAAACATAAACGGAATATATAAAATGCGAATGCAAAACTAGTTCTTGATAAAAGTTTAAACGGGATTCTGATGGACGCCCCGTTTGGCGTCCATTTTTCGTAAAAAGGACAGGCAAATGAGTAAAAAATATCTTATAACATCGGCATTACCATACGTTAATAACATTTTGCACATTGGGCATTTAATCGGATGCTTGTTGCCAAGTGATGTTTATGCGCGTTTCTGTCGCGCAATGGGTCGTGATGTTTTATACATCGGTGGTTCTGATGAACATGGCACCCCAAGCGAGATTGGTGCGGCCCGTGAAAATATGTCAGTGGAAGATTATGTTGAAAAATATCGCGCAAAACATTTGGATGCGGTGCGTGATTTTAAATTGTCCTTTGATTTATATGGCCGGACCCATACAAAACTGCATGAACAGTTAATACATGAATTATTTAATCGTCTTGATTCGTTGGGCATGATAGAAGAAAAAGTATCACGCCAGCCCTATTCTGTAAATGAAAAGAAATTCTTGGCGGATCGTTATGTTATTGGAACATGTCCGCGTTGTGGAAATGATCACGCATACGGAAATGAATGCGAAAAATGTGGTGCATCACTTGACCCAGAAGATTTAATAAATCCGCATAGTGCGGTTGATCCAACATCGCCAGTTGAAATGCGCGAAACAAAACATTTGTATTTTAAATTAAGCAAGATGCAGGATAAATTGCGTGAATGGATAAACTCTCGTCAGGGTTGGCCAAAAACCGCAATTAAAATTGCAAATAAATGGCTGGACGAAGGTCTGCGTGATAATCCAATTACGCGTGATTTGAAATGGGGTATTCCGGTGAACAAACCTGGGTACGAAGACAAAGTTTTCTATGTTTGGTTTGATGCGCCATGGGGTTATGTTTCTATATCACAAGCGGCAAATTCGGATTGGGCGTCCTGGTGGAAAAACCCAGATTGTCATTATACAGAATTTATGGGCAAAGATAATGTGTCTTTCCATTCTGTGTTCTTTCCGGCGCAAGAATTGGCAATGGATGACGGTTGGAAAACAGTTGATGTCTTAAAAGGATTTAACTTTTTGAATTTTAATGGTGCGAAAGTTTCCAAGTCCGCAAACAATGGTATATTCTTGGACGAAGCATTAGATATTGCTCCAAGTGATTGCTGGCGTTATGCACTAATTGCGTCAACACCAGAAACAGATGATACAGATTTTACAATGACGCGATTTGCAGAAATTGTGAACAAAGATTTAAATGGTCTGCTGGGTAATTTTGTTTCACGCGTATGCAAATTATCAAACAAGAATTTTGGTGATACTGTGCCGACAGGCGCTACAACGGACGAAGCGTTGGCAAAACGCATAAACGAAAAATTGGCGGAATTAACGGGTGCATTGGATGCGTGTGAATTCCGTAAATCTATTGTTGCCCTGCGTGATATTTACGGTATTGCGAATGAATATATGACCGAAAAAGAACCATGGGCATTGGTCAAAAATGGCGATACGGCGACCGCGGCGGCGGTGTTGAACGAATGTTTCCAAATGATAGATTTATTTGCGCGCGTGTCTGCACCGTTTATTCCAGATGCCGCCGAAAAAATTCAAAACATATTCGCCGTCAAACATGACCTGTCATGGCCAAATGCATATGAACATCGTATAGAATCTGGTGAAAAATTCACTGTGCCAGAAAACTTGTTCACACGAATAGAATTGGATAATGAATAAAAATGATTAACAGGGGGCGGAGAGCAGAAAAGTAAAAAGGGATAAGAAATGGCAACAACAACAGAATTTTATTTACATAATATTGGCCCATGTACACCGCTTGGTGGTGGATCAGTGAAACAAATTTATTCATTTAAAGATTTGTTAAGTTATACAAATTCATATTCTGCATCTATGCCGTACACGATAGAAATAACCCCAGTGGTTTATACGTTTGACCCAAATGCCTATATCAGCGAGGCAAGACATACTCTTGGCCAAAAGAACAGTTATAAAAATCATCCGATTATCAAAAAAGAAACAATGGATAAATATAAAATACTGATTGGCGACAGATTATTTTATCCAGCCGATATCATAAAATTTTTAACAGAACAATATGGTTCGCCATTAGATTTTGATACTGCGGCAGAAAACAAGCCCGTAATGCTGGATAATGTTCGGGTGCAAACTTTTGTTGGAACATATGACCCAAAAACCAAGAAACCAAAAATGGCGCGTTATGCCCATTGGCATTATTTGGATGAAAACACAGATGAATTTCTTGATAGAAAGACGTTAACAAGAATATTTGGAACCGAATCTAGATTGGGATTAGTTCCAGAAAAATTAATACAAATGTTTAAAGCAAACGGACAAGAACACTAAATGAAATTGGTATTGGTATCTTGTTGTGCGCCATGTTCGGCGGGCGCAATAAAACAGTTGGCAGATGGCGAAATCGCCGGCATAGACGATTTTATCGTTCTGTTTTTTAATCCGAATATTTTTCCCGAAAGTGAATATACCAAACGCATGAACGAACAGATAAAATACTGTGAAAAATTAGGCGTGAAATATAAAATTGGCGAATACGACCATGATGCATGGCGTGTGGCCGTGCGCGGTTTGGAAAACGAACCCGAACGTGGAAACAGATGTAGTGTTTGTTTTGCATACCGATTTGAATACGCGAAAAAATTTGCACGCGAAAATGGTTATAATGCGGTGGCAAGCGTCCTTGGGGTATCACGCCACAAAGATCAGCATCAGGTGGATACAGCGGCAGAATCTGCATTGGGCGATTTACAGTATATTCCGGTTAAATGGGACGAGAATTTACGCCAACAAATCAACCACGAATCTGATTTTTATCGCCAAAATTATTGCGGTTGCGAATTTAGTATTCGCAAAGTATAATGCCAATATAATATAACCAAAGGATGCAAATATGTCATCTATACTTGTTTTCCCTGGTCAGGGTTCGCAAAGTGTTGGTATGGGATATGAACTATACAAAAATAATGCGGCGGCACGTGCGGTCTTTGACGAAGTGGACGATGCATTAAATCAAAAACTGTCTGACATTATATTTAATGGCCCAATGGAAGATTTAACATTGACCACCAATGTTCAGCCCGCAATTATGGCAACATCTATTGCGATGTTGCGTGCATCGGGCATTGAATTAACGCAATATGTTGCGGGACATTCATTGGGTGAATATACGGCGCTGTGTGCGGCGGGCGCATTATCATTGGCAGATACGGCGAAACTTTTGCGTCTGCGTGGTGATGCAATGCAAAGGGCGGTCCCAGTTGGACACGGATTAACCGCGGTAATTTTAGGATTAGATATAGATGCGGTTCGTGAAATCTGTGCAAAAAACGACTGTGATGTCGCAAATGATAATTCCCCAGGCCAAGTTGTAATTTCGGGCGCAAAAGAAATTGTTGAAAAAACATTGGAAGATGCCAAGGCCGCTGGTGCGCGTCGTGCAATGCCACTTGCGCTATCTGTTCCGGTTCATTGTCGGATTCAATCGCCTGCGGCGGATGAAATGCGTGCGGCATTGGAAAAAACAGAAATAAAAACACCAATGGCGGCATTGATTTCTAATAAAACATGCACACCAATAAATGACCCAGATGAAATACGCGCGGCACTTGTATATCAAATTACACATGGTGTGCGTTGGCGTGAAAGCATTTTGGCAATGCATGATTTGGGTATCACGGAAACAATAGAGATTGGGCCGGGGGCGGTTTTAACTGGGTTGACCCCCAGAATTTGTCCAGAAATGGAAGGTAAAAAGTTAGAGGTATAAAAATGTCGGACAATAATATAAAAAAATATGATGTTGGTACATATATCGGTGATGCTATTACAGAAGTAATCAAATTAGCAAAGGCCGACAGTAAAAACTATATTTTGATTTATAATAATTGGTTTAAAATGACCGTAACCCCAACAACGACACTAGATTACGGTTTGCGTTTATTCTTTTCAAAATCTATGTCAGAAAAAAATATGGCAATGGGTGCGATGCAAGAAAAAAAATATGCTTAAAATATGGGGGACAAGATGTTTGATTTAACAAATAAAGTTGTTTTAATTACTGGGGCAACCGGTGGAATTGGTGGCGCAATTGCGCGTAAAATGCATGATGCGGGTGCAACGGTTGTTGTATCTGGACGCAATACTGAAAAACTGAATTCGGAATACGACGATTCTTTTATAAAGATTGCGTGTGATTTAGCATCCGAAAACGGTGCGTCTGAATTGGTTGCATCGGCAATTGAAAAATGCGGTCGGTTGGATGTTTTGGTTAATAACGCCGGAATTACCGCAGATACATTGCTTATGCGCATGACCGATGAACAATTTGATAGTGTTTTAAATACAAATTTGCGTTCATGCTTTAAAATGTGCCGTGCGGCCATTATGCCGATGATGAAACAACGTTTTGGCCGTATTATAAATATGGCGTCTATTATAGGTGTTATTGGTGGTGCGGGTCAGGCAAATTATGCCGCATCCAAGGGTGGTATGATTGGTATGACAAAATCTATCGCGGCCGAGGTTGCATCGCGCGGTATCACCGCAAATGCAATTGCACCAGGATTTATTAAAACGCCAATGACAGATGTATTACCAGAAGAACTAAAGAAAAATTATTTGGCGCAAATACCGGCTGGCCGATTTGGTGAACCAGAAGATATCGCAAATGCATGCGTATTCTTGGCGTCTGACGAGGCATCATATATCAACGGCCAAACACTGCATATCAATGGCGGACTCGGGAGGTTTTAAGTATGAAAGAACAAGAATTCCAGGCATTACAAACACAGCGGCTTGATTTAAAACCCATGGTCGCAACATTTGCATTTGCAAATGAAATATTTAATATAATTGTAAAGCACCGTAATGAATATAAATACATTCCAAAATTAGCGGGTGCACCAAACGCGGAATCTGAATTTGATTTTTTGCGCGGTGTTGAAAAGGGGTGGAAAAATAAAACCAAGGCAACATACGGGATGTATCTGCGTGATGGTGGTACCTTTATTGGCGCATGCAGTATGTTCAATATAGATTGGGATGCGGAAAGTTGTGAAATAGGTGCATGGGTTGATATGGATTATGCAAGTCGTGGTTTTATGACCGAGGCCGTAAATGCAACAACAAAAGCTTTTCTTGATATGGGGGTCAAGCGTATCGTGATAAGGGCAAACACAGAAAATCTTGCATCTTGCAAGGTTGCAGAAAAATGTGGGTTTGAACGTGAAGGTGTTTTGCGTAGTTGCGAGTTTAATCCATATTTAAATAACCGTGAAGATTTTGTGGTTTTTTCAAAAATAAACAATAAATAAATGCAAGAATTTGATGTGATTGTTATTGGTGGTGGACACGCGGGCGTTGAAGCGGCCGCGGCATCTGCGCGTCGTGGTGCAAAAACTTTGCTGATAACAATGCGCGAATCTGATTTGGGTGCAATGTCGTGTAATCCATCTATTGGGGGACCGGGGAAATCACAAATGGTTGCAGAAATGGATGCACTTGGTGGTGTAATGCCACGGGCTGCGGATATGGCCGGAATTCATTTTCGCACATTAAACGCATCACATGGACCGGCAACCCAAGCATTGCGCGCACAAATTGACCGCAACCTTTATCATGATGCGGTTATAAATATTTTGCATGAATATAAAAACTTGACGGTGTTATTTGAAACGGTGCAATCCGTTGATTTAAAAAACAAGATTATAAATGATGTATATGTTGGCAACGCGCTTGTTTTTACCACAGGTACATTTTTGCGTGGGCTTGTCACAATGGGAAACGAAAAAACACCATCGGGACGCATAATGGATAATGGCGAATACCAATTGCCTGATACGGTAATTTCTGGTGCATTGCGCGATTTTGGGTTTGATATAATTCGCCTTAAAACCGGAACACCGGCACGAATTTATCGTGATTCTATTGACTTTTCGGTATGCGAAGAACAATTGCCAGATAATCCACACGATTGGTTTTCTGATGGATGTGATACAGATAATAATATTGCGGTATGTTTTATCACACACACAAACGAAAATACGCATAATATTATTCGTGAAAATATCGCAGATGCACCAATGTATAATGGGGACATAGAAGGTATCGGACCACGATATTGTCCATCATTGGAAGACAAAGTTATGCGTTTTCCTGAACATACATCACACCATGTATTTTTGGAACCCGAAGGGCTGAACAGTGATTTAATATATCCAAATGGTATATCAACAAGTTTTGGTTGCGAAATTCAAGATAAGTGGATTCGCACAATTCCAGGATTGGAAAATGCGCGAATTGCGCGGTATGGGTACGCAATAGAATATGATGCAATTGATGCACGCGCGCTGAATTCAAATTTAATGTCGCGTGATAATTTGGGACTGTTTTTTGCCGGCCAAATAAATGGAACATCTGGTTATGAAGAAGCCGCCGCCCAAGGTTTAGTTGCTGGGGCAAACGCGGCGGCATTTGCAGTTAATTTACCGACACTGAATCTAAATAGAACAAATTCAATGATTGGTGTTTTGATTGACGATATTACAACAATGGGGGTGGACGAACCGTATCGTATGTTCACATCGCGTTCGGAATACCGGTTAAATCTGCGTGCAGATAATGCGATTGCGCGTCTTGGTCAGATAGGTGTTGATTTGGGGTTAATAAAATTGCCGGCCTTTTTGAAAAAAATGAACGAAAAAGCCGGTAAAATTTCTGAAAACGACAAATTTTATGCTGGATATATTGCACGAAACAATCGGGAAATAGAATCTTATTCGCGTGATAAAGTGATAAAAATACCATCTGATTTTGATTATAGTACCCTGCCCGGTTTGACCAATGAATTGCGCGAAAAATTAAATCGTGCACGTCCGGCAACTTTGGCTGATTTGCAAAGAATACCTGGAATTACCCCGGCGGGCATAATGGTTGTATTGCGCAAGATATCATAAATAAATACTTGCAAAACAAAATGATGTTAGGTAAAGTGTTTTTCGCGTCGCCGGTGTAGCTCAGCTGGTAGAGCATCTCATTCGTAATGAGGGGGTCGTAGGTTCAAGTCCTATCACCGGCACCAGAAATAAAAAACCGCCCATTTGGGCGGTTTGTTTGTGAAATTAAAATTTAACGCGAACCACGTGATATCTGGTTCCCTTGGACCTGAGATTGCATTTTTTCATCAGCAATTTGTGCCAAGTAATCGGACAATTCTGGCGATATAATCGCGATTTGCTGGTATGTACCGGTTTCGCCACGTTTGAAAACATAGCCATTTCCGCGCATACCACCGCACCATTCTGTGCCACGTTGACCGAAATCTATCATATAGTCGCCATTATGGAAATAACAACGCATAGGTTTGCGTGCTTGGTGTTCAGTTGTTTCAAAATAGCGAACATCTATAACATCATTGCCAGAGCAAGAATAAACAATATCTTCTAGACCCTTGGCCGCGATTTCCCTAAACGGATTGTATTCTTGTTTTTCTTCTGTATCGCCACAAATGCGGTTTTGCAATTTGTTGTCATTGTGTTTTCTTTTGTGGTGCAAAAAGTAAAATTTATATCTTTCAAAAAATTTCAATGGTTCATCCAATTTTTTCGGATCCATAATGTCTTTGCGGACATCTTTTGCCGCAATAACAACAGCAGTGATGCATGCAATTGCACCGTCACCCATGCTTGTTATTTTTTTACAAGTTTTCTGTTTCATACCGTCTCCTTTTGAATTTTGATACTAAAAATATAGCACAAAAATAAAACTTGTCAAGTATAATTGTATTTTTTCACAAAATACTGGAAATTTCATTTTTTATATATTACACTAATGCGTATGAAAACAAAAGAAATAATTATTATAGAATAAACCGGTACGGCGCTTTGGCGTTGGCTGGGGCGCGCAGGCGCCCGTTTTTTTATGATAAAAAACAGATGGAGCACAAAAAAATGGCATATAAAAAAACAGAACCAAAAGTAAACTTTTCGGAATTGGAACGCGAAGTGTTGGAATTTTGGCGCAAAGACGATACTTTTCATAAATCGTTGGAAAAAACAAAAATGGGTGAACCATTTAATTTCTATGATGGTCCACCGTTTGCAAATGGTTTGCCACATTGGGGGCATTTGGGTGTGTCCACTATTAAAGATATGGTTTCACGCTATAAAACCATGTGCGGCAGATATGTTGAACGTGAATTGGGGTGGGATTGCCATGGGCTTCCGGCCGAAACAGCCGTTGAAAAACAGCAAGGCAGAACAGCCAAAAATATAGTTGCCCAAGATGGTATAGATGCGTTCTGTGATATGTGTCGTACCAGTGTCACAACATATTCTAATGAATGGTTGCGTTTTGTTGAACGTATTGGTCGTTGGGTTGATGGTGGTGATAATTATGGTTATCGCACCATGGATAAAAATTATATGGAATCGGTTATATGGGGTTTAAAACAATTATATGACAAAGGTTTATTGTATAAAGACTTTAAGGTAAATCCATATGATTGGAAATTGGGAACAGTTCTTTCTAATTCCGAAGCGTCCAGTGAATACCAAGATGTCGTTGATGATACGGTAACGGTTTGGTTTGAATTGGAAAATGGTGAACGCGCAATCGCATGGACAACAACACCATGGACATTGCCGGCGAATTCTGCATTGGCGGTGAATCCAAAGATGAAATATGTAAAAATGCGTCATAATGATGGACATGTTTATATCTTGGCGGAATCACGTGTTTCTGCGTATGAAAAGATTTTTGCAACATCGGAAAAGGTTGGTGAATGCACAGGTGCCGATTTGGTTGGTTTGCATTATAAACCGATTTTCCCATACTATACAGATTTGGCCCAAGAAGGTCATGGCCTTTATACTATCATTCCTGCAGATTATGTTTCCGATGGTGATGGTACCGGTATTGTTCATATTGCACCAGCGTATGGTGAAGACGATTATTGGGCGGCCAAGGCAATTGATCCAAAATTCCCAGTTATTTTAAATGTTGATGATTATGGCAATTTTGATAACACAGTCAAAGATTGGGCGGGTGAAAATATATTCGTTGCCAATCCAAAAATCATAGATTGGTTGCGCAGTAATGGAATATTGGTTAAAAAAGACCAACATAAACACAGTTACCCATTTGGTCCGCGTAGTAAAGAAAAACTTATCTATCGTGCAACGGATGCATGGTATGTTGATGTGCCAAAAATCCGCGATAGGTTGATTGAAATAACCAAGAGTGAAACAACGTGGACATCTGCGGGCAATCGTTTTATGGCGTGGATTGAAAATGCACGTGAATGGGGTATAACCAGAAACAGATATTGGGGTGTTCCATTACCAATTTGGGAAAAAGATGGCAAATACAAAGTTTTTGGTTCTATCGCTGAAATAGAAGAATTCTTTGGTGTCAAGATAGACGACCTGCATCGTCCAACATTGGATAAATTAACCAAAGATGGTTGGAAACGCATACCTGATGTTTTGGATTGCTGGTTTGAATCTGGTTCTATGCCGTTCGCACATTTACATTACCCATTTGAAAACAAGGATTTGTTTGAAAAGAAATTCCCAGCCGATTACATAATCGAAGCCAACGAACAAACCCGTGGATGGTTTTATGGTCTGATGGTAATGGCGGTTGCCTTGTTTGATAGGGCCGCGTTCCGTGTTGTATCATGCAACGGTATTATTTGCGATGAACAAAAAAGAAAGTTCTCTAAATCATTGCAGAACTATGTTGAACCGTCTGAACAATTGGAAACATACGGGGCGGATGCAATTCGTTTGTTTATCCAAGGCAGTAATTTTATGAAATCTGAACCAGTTGGTGTTGATAAAGAAGGTAAAGTTTTTGCGGAACCAATCAAAACGATATTGACGCCACTGTGGAATGCGTATCACTTCTTTACATTGTACGCAAATGCAGGCAACATAACGGCACATGATGTTACAAATGAACCTGCACGCAATGTTTTGGATGAATACATTTTGGCGGAAACAAATGTTTTGGTTGATATCGCGAATAAATCGCTGTCTGAATACAAACCAGATATCGCCGTCAAAGAATTCGTTCGGTTCTTGGATGTGTTGAACAATTGGTACATCCGTCGGTCGCGTGCGCGGTTCTGGGACGAAGATAATGACGCATTTAATACATTGTATACTGTGCTGATAACAGTATGTCGTGCACTTGCGCCATTTGCACCGTTCATATCTGACTATATCTACAAGAATTTAACTGGCAATGAATCTGTACATTTGGAATCTTATCCAACCGCGCAGAAATACAATGCCAAGATTGTTACGGATATGCGTCGCGTCCAAGAAATCGTATCTGTTGGAAAACAGTTGCGTGAACAATACAAATTGCGTAACCGTTTGCCACTGTCTAAATTGACGGTCGCAGGTGGAAATGCGATGGAAGAATACACAAACATCATCCGCGATGAATTAAATGTCAAGGCGGTAGAATGGATGGATAGTGCATCCAAGGTCGCAGACAGTTTCATATACCTTGTTACACCAAAAATTGGGGCGCGTTTGGGTGGCGCATTGCGTGAAATAATCCCAGCGGTAAAACAAGGCAATTATGAAATAGATGGCGATAAATTGGTGGTTGGCGAATATACATTAAATTCTGATGAATTTGAAAACCGTCTGACCATCAAAGATGGCGTAACAGGAATCGCCCTGCCCGACAATACGGCGGTTGTCATTTTGGATACAGAATTAAATTCTGAATTAATATCCGAAGGTTTGGCAAACGACGCGTTGCGCTTTATCCAAGATACGCGTAAAACAATCGGGTTGGATGTTTCCGACAGAATAAAATTAACCTATACGGCGGATTTAGCATTGTCTGGGGCAATTGAACAGCATCGCAAACGCATAATGGCGGATGCGTTGATTGTTGAAATGACCCCTGGGGAAGCGGAACATTTTGACACCATAGAAGGTTATAACTTTGGAATATCAATACAAAAGGCATAAAAATGAAAAAAATACTTTTAATATGTGCGTTCTGTTTGGTTGTATTGGGGCGTTTTTGGTTATTGTCTGTTTTGGACAAACCATGTGATGCATCGGGCACCGTTGAAATTGGCAATGTAGCCGTTACAGATAATTCGTATGTATCACAAAAATCGGACACAAAAACAACCAAGACATCAACAGCAACGCCAACCGTAGTAGCAACCGCAGCACCAACCGAAACCGCAAAGGTTCGCGTTATTGGATGCGGGGCAAGTTTTTCTTCGGAAAATACTAGGCGTATGGTAAACGGCAAAATAGTATCACAATACAGCGGCAAAACGATAATCACATGCAAATGTGATACGGATGCTTCTGTTATGGAAAAAACGGTTACATACCAATATTCCGCAGAACCAGAAGATGTTGTTTTGGACTGTGATTCAAAGTGCGGGGAAATCTGCGCGAATAACTAAACATGATAACGCCACAGCGATTTTTTGAAATTGTGCCGAAGAATCTGAATATGGATATTCGGTCTGAATTGGTCAGTACGAATGATTTCACTTTTGCTGTGGCGGTTATTTTATCGGCCCAGGCCACCGACAAAAAGGTGAACGAGGTTACACCTGCCCTATTCCGCATTGCACCAACACCGACCAAGATGTTGGCATTGGGGTTAGATGGGTTAAAAAAACATATTAAGGTAATTTCATTTTTTAATAACAAGGCAAAAAATATAATCGCCCTTTCCGAACAATTGCGCGACATAAAAACGGACGGAGATAATTTTGTGTTCCCACCAAAATATCATAATCGTGATACACTTATGAAATTACCGGGAATTGGGCAGAAAACCGCAAATGTTATAATGAATGTGCTGTGGGATGCACCAAATATCGGTGTTGATACACATGTATTTCGTCTGGCACATCGGTATGGTTGGGTTGATGATGGTGCGAATACGCCGGAAAAAGTTGAAACAGAATTATTAAAAAAGATTCCAAAAAAATACCATGCGATTGTAAATCATGTAATGGTGCTGTTTGGGCGATATACTTGCACCGCGTTGCGACCAAAATGTGAACAATGCCCCATCGCCAAATGGTGCAATTATAAAAAATAAAAACCGGTATTCACCGGTTTATTTACTGCCTTTTTCAATTCCACGTAATGCCCATAACCGTTGTCTATCCGCATCGGACCATGATTTCTGAAGTTCTACCAAATGATTCACCAATCTGTTTATTAACACTTTTTGGTGATACAACAAAGGAATAAAATCAACCTTCTCTTTTTCTTTTTTATCGGTAACCCGATTGGTAGAAGAATCAAAGAACTTGCTGTTGCACGCCAATAGATTTATATAATAATTATGGGTTGTCGGACTTGAAATAATTCTGAACACAGGTCTGTAATATTCGCTTACGACTTTGCTTTGATATGTTTGCTGATGTGCGAACGCATTATCTGGTTCACTAATTTTTATACTAAACGCATCAGACAATAATAATTTTTTCAATTCCCTATATTGTTCGTTTCTGATATCAAAATCCTGACAGAATTCATACGTTGTGTCCAGACCGCGATAACCGTTTATAATATCGTCGCGAAAACTGCTAGCACTAGAATCAAAAAATGCTAGCACTTCTAATGACCCGAATTTTTTCAAGAAATTTGGATCTCGGTACAAATAATGTACGATTGTTGGGTTCTTCGTATCTGCTTCTATTACAACACACGGGGTTCTTGTTGCGTCTTTGTGATAGATTTCTATAAATTCAGATGTTCTACAGAGTTTTTTATTAACATCTCTATCTTCAAATCTTATAACACCATAATCACGAGTGTTATGTAAACAGTTTGTTTTAAAGTTTTCATAATCATTATTTCTAAAACGGTTCCATGCGTTATATTCGGTTTCTGGCATTAAAAACTCCTTTGTTTCCGTAAAAATTAGCAAATATTGTTGGAAAATCAAGCAAAAACACCGGCATTTGCCGGTGTTTTACTAACCACTTCCACTAACAACTAATCACTAGTACATTGTCTGCAAGATGTGTTTGTTCTTGTCTAAACTGGATAGCATTTTACCACTGCCCCTTGCTACGCAGGCCAATGGATTATCAACCAAGAATGCTGGCAATCCTGTCGCGGCACGAATGGCCGCATCAAGACCGCGTAACAATGAACCACCACCGGTCATCGCGATACCCAAATCGGCGATATCGGCAGACAAATCTGGCGGTGTCAATTCCAACGCATGACGAACCGTATCAACAATTTTGGTTACGGTTTGGGACAGCGCCAATGCAATTTGTGATTCTGTGATAATAACTTCGCGTGGGGTTCCCGACAATAAATCACGACCTTTGACCTTCATGGTCATTTCATTTAATTTATCTTTTGGTGAAATTGCGGTTCCAATTGCCTTTTTAATTTCTTCTGCGGTGTTTTCACCAATCAGCAAGTTTTTATTCTTTTTAACAAATTCAATAATATCCAAATCCATTTGATCGCCGGCGGTACGAATAGCATTTGAATATACGATTCCGCCCAATGACATAATCGCAACCTCGGTTGTTCCACCACCAATATCCAAAACCATAGAACCGCGTGGTTTTTCAACCGGCAGGCCTGCACCAATTGCGGCGGCGGTTGATTCTTCAACAATATAAACTTTGCGTGCACCGGCGGCATCGGCGGCTTCTTGAATAGCACGGCGTTCCACCTGTGTTGCACAGGATGGCACACATATAATAATAAGTGGTGCGGTCAGTGGACTGCGATGGTGAACCTTGCGAATAAAATATTTAATCATTTCTTCGGCGACTTCAAAGTCCGCAATAACACCATCACGCAACGGACGCACCGCGGTAATCGTCCCAGGTGTACGCCCCAACATCTGTTTCGCCTCGGTCCCGACGGCAAGAATTTCTTTGCGCCCCAATAATCTATTTTCTGCAACCGCCACAACAGATGGTTCATTAAGGACGATTCCGCGCCCCTTAACATAAATCAGCGTGTTTGCCGTGCCCAAGTCAATCGCCATATCTGCCGAGAAAAATTTCATTAACCAATTATACATGTGTCGCCCCTTCGTATCCAATTTTCACCACCACTATAAACGCCGATTTTTGAAAAATCAAGCCACATGCGCGAAAATAGTTTTTCCTTTGACTTTATTTATAATTTGCTATTATTACCTCTATGCGAGACACAATAAAAAGACATCAAGATTTTATAACCGCTGATACCGATCCATCGGCGCGTTCGGCATACTTTGTTGTTCGGGCCAAGAACGCCAAATTCCCCGATGATGCGCGTGTTGGGTTTGTCGCGACCAAGCGATCTTTTCGTCTTGCGGTTGACCGCAACCGTGCAAAGCGTCTGATGCGTGATTGGGCGCGATTTAACGAAGAACTGATGTTGCCAGAATATGATTATATTTTTATCGCAAATGCGCACATTTTGACGGCAACGCGCGAAATGGGGCGCAGCGCAATGGCCAAGGCATTGAACCATATTGCGCGTGATAGGGTTAAAAATGATAGCCAAAATTCTTAAATTTCCACGTCATATTGGAATCGCAATGATATGGTTTTACCAGCGATTTATATCCCCCGCTTTTGGCGGTCGGGCGGCGTGTCGGTTCACCCCAACATGCAGCGAATACGCAAAAATCGCGATTTTACGGTATGGCTTAATAAAGGGAACTTTTTTGGGAATCCGCAGAATTCTGCGGTGTCGGCCTGGCGGGGGCTTCGGTTTTGACCCTGTTCCTTGACAATTCGCGGTTTTATGTTAGAATCTTGGTGATATAAAAGTAATTTTACAAAAGGATTTATAAAATGTCATTTCGTGCAACCGTAGAATCCATGTCCAAGATTATGGATGATATGGGGATAACAGAACTTGATTTGGAACGACAATTCTTGTTCGGGGTTTATCGCAAACATATACATTTATCAAAGCAAACGGCCACAGCGGTGGCAATGCCAGCATTACCAATTTCTGAAAATGCAAAGCACACAACCAGTGAACCATCTGATGCAAATGCATCAGGTTATGCGTTGAAGTCGCCAATGGTTGGGGTCGCGTATCTTGCCCCAGAACCAGGCGCAAAACCATTTACCAAGGTTGGCGCACCGATTAAGGCGGGTGATACAGTTATTTTGGTAGAGGCCATGAAGACCTTTAATCCAATTAAATCTGACAAAGATGGTGTCGTTAAAGAAATATTGGTATCTGACGGTCAGGCCGTTGAATTTGATCAACCATTGATAATCATTGAATAGTAAATATTATGCCAAAAATAAAGAAAGTTTTAATTGCCAATCGCGGTGAAATTGCGCTGCGTGTCATTCGTGCGTGTCGCGATATGGGCATTCGTACAGTTGCCGTGTATTCAACGGCGGATCGTGGTGCAATGCATGTACAATTGGCGGATGAATCTGTGTGTATTGGTCCCGGACCATCAAAAGATTCATATCTTAACGAATCCGCGATTTTGACGGCGGCATTATTGACCAATGCCGATGCGATTCACCCAGGGTATGGTTTTTTATCTGAACGCGCGGACTTTGTTCAAAAGGTTGAACAGCATGGCCTTATATGGATTGGGCCTGATGCGGCGATGATAAACAAAATGGGTGACAAGGTTAATGCAAAACAAACCGCAATGGAATGTGGATTGCCGGTTGTACCGGGGTCTGATGGTGCGGTTGATACAATAGAAGACGCATTAAAATGGGGTGAAAAAATTGGTTATCCTGTAATGTTAAAGGCGGCCGCCGGTGGTGGTGGTCGTGGTATGCGTCCAGTAATGAACGCCGACCAAATGGCCGAAGCATTTGAAGTTACCAAGAACGAGGCCCGCAGTGGTTTCGGTAATGATACATTATATATGGAAAAATTGTTACTACATCCGCGTCATATCGAATTTCAGGTTCTTGGCGATAAACATGGCAATGTTGTGATATTTGGTGAACGTGATTGTTCGTTGCAACGCAAAAATCAAAAGGTCATGGAAGAATGTCCGGCGGCGGCACTGACCCAGAAACAACGCGATGATATGATAGAAATCTGTAAAACCGCGGCCAAGAAAATGGGCTATACAAATGCCGGAACATTTGAATTCATGTATGAAAATGGCAAATTTTATTTCTTGGAAATGAATACGCGTCTGCAGGTTGAACATCCGGTAACAGAAATGGTGTATGGTGTTGATTTGGTTCGCGAACAAATTCGTATTGCGGCGGGTGAAAAGTTAGGATACACCCAATCAAATGTTATTCCGCATGGTCATGCAATTGAATTTAGAATAAATGCCGAAGACCCCGAAACATTTGTGCCCTGCCCCGGCAAGATTTCACTGTATGCGCCATCAGGTGGTTTGGGGGTTCGTGTGGATAGTGCGGTTTATACCGGATATACAATTCCACCAACATATGATTCTATGATTGCAAAATTGATTGTTCATGCGCAATCGCGTTCGGCATGTATTATGCGTGCAGAACGTGCGTTGGACGAATTTGTTATAGAAGGTGTGAAAACAACAATTCCTTTGCAAAAGAAATTATTAAATAACCGCGATGTCAGAACATTGAATTTTGACAATCATTGGCTAGAAGGGTATTTGAATAAAGAAACAAAATAAAAATGCCGGCATTTGCCGGTGTTTTACTAATTATTAACCAGTAACACTATTCGCTTTTTCTTCTTTTTCTGAATTCATCCAATGATACAACGCGACCGGTGTCTGGTATTGTGTCGCCTGTGCCTTCCAGTGGTAATTCTATATCATTATCTGGTGCCGATTGTTCCGGTCTTTTGCGGAACGATAACATAAAGTCAACCGATGGATCTTTAAAATCAACCAATGCCGAAAATGGAACGCGAATAAAGAACGGGCGACCATCAAATGTTAACTGCACACCGAATTCTTTGTCGGATACATGTAAATTATTATATGAATATTGCAATACGATTGTCATAACATCAGGATAACGTATACGCAGGAAATCGGGCAATACAACCCCTGCATCATGTGTGCGAAATGTTATATAAAAATGCATCCCATCGCCAAGTCCGTTTATCTGGGCATAAATCAGCGCTTCGCGAACGACGGATTTAAGTGCGTTATCCAACAACGATTGATAATCTATTTTTGCCATCTTTTCTTCATTTGCGTCAGATTATATTACTTATTCCCCCATCAGTGCAAGAACCAAATATTGCA